>NZ_JBIWFT010000015.1:0-195648 GCF_044763205.1 Kitasatospora sp. NPDC096204 | reverse complement strand
AGTCCAAGCACACCTGCTCGAACTCCTCGGCATCGACGAAACCCGACCCCGCTGGCTGGAAACCTAAAACCCCATCTGCGAAGTCCGGGGCTAGCGGACCGGCGTTCGCCCTCGGCTCACCGCGGCCGGTTCGTCCGCGCGCTGCTCGCGCGCCGCGGCCCGGCCGGCGAACACCGAGGTCAGGACGGCGAGTCCGGCCACCGCGGCGCACACCACGCTCGCCGTCAGGTAGGCGGAGCGGTGCCCTCCGCCGCCGGCGGTCTCCCGCAGGTAGACGCCGGACAGCGCCGAGACCGCGACGGCCGCCGCGATCCGCTGGGCCATCTGCAGGATCGCCCCGCTCACCCCGGCCGCCTCGGCCGGCGCGTGGCGCAGCACGTACGCCTGGTTGGTGGAGCCCATCAGGCCGATCGAGGCGCCGCCAAGCAGTTGCAGCAGCGCCAGCAGCCAGGGCAGGACGGCGACGGACGCCCAGTGCGCGACCAGCCCGCTGAGCAGTATGGCGAGCGCGGAGCCGGCCATCGCGGCGGTGACGGTGCGTCGGCCGTGGCGATGGACGACCCGCCAGGCCAGTGCGGAGGCCACGCCCATCGCCACGGCGGAGGGCAGCGCGACCAGCGCGGCGCCCATCGGGGAGAGGCCGAGGCCGTCCTGGAGGAACATGGTCAGGACCAGCGAGGCGGCCAGCGAGGAGCCGAACTGGGCCATCGCGGTGGCCGTCCCGAGCGCGTACGGTGCGGAGCGGGTGAGGGCCGGGTGGATCAGCGGCCGGCCGCCGGCCCGGGCGTAGCGGCGCTGCCACCAGGCGAGCGCGCCGAGCAGCAGCAGGGCGGCGGCGGCGAAGGCGAGCCAGCCGGCCCAGCCGGGCGGTCGGACGAAGGGCAGCATCAGGGCCAGGGTGAGCGCCGCGACCAGCAGCAGGCCGAGGACGTCGAGGTTGGCGTTCCGCGCGCCGGGGCGGGGCTTCGGCAGGTGCCGGGCCGCCAGGGCGACGGTGGCCAGGCCGAAGGGGACGTTGAGCAGGAAGGTCAGCCGCCAGCCGTGCTCGGGGCCGGCCAGGGCCAGCACCGCGCCGCCGATCGGCGGGCCGAGCGCGAAGGCGAGGCTGCCGGTGACGGCGTACATGCCGAGGGCGCGGGCCCGCAGCTGTCCGTCGAAGACGTCCTGGAGGGTGCCGATCATCTGGGAGTTGACCAGGCCGGCACCCGCGCCCTGCACCAGCCGGGCGGCGATCAGCACGCCGGGTTCGGTGGCGGTCGCGGAGACCAGGCTGACCAGGGTGAACAGGGCGAGGCCGGTGACGAAGAACCACTTGCGGCCCTTGACGTCGCCGAGCCGCCCGCCGGGGATCAGCGCGAGGCCGAAGGCGAGCGAGTAGCCGGCGACGATCCACTGGAGGTCGGCGGGCCCGGCGTGCAGGGTCTCGCGCAGGGCGGGGATGGAGGTGTTGAGGACGGACTGGTCGAGCAGGGTCGTGAAGCCGCCCGCGACGCAGACCAGCAGGACCCGGCGCCCGGCGGCGTCGAAGCGCTCCTTGGGCCGCTCGGACTTCCCGGCCCCCTCGGGGGCCCCGCTCCTCCCGGACTCCCCGGCTATCGGGCCGGTGGCGGCGCTCACGGTTCGACCACCACCAGCGCGTACCGGGCCTCGCCCGGGCCGAGGCTGCGGAAGCGGTTGGTGGCGCCGACGTAGCGCAGACAGTCACCGGGGCCCAGCGGCTGCGGCTCGCCGTCCACCGTCAGCTCCAGGTTCCCCTCGAACAGCCAGAGGTGGTGCTCCCGGCCGGGCGGGCAGGCGCGGTCGTAGGTGATGTCCGCGCCGGCCGGCAGCCGGCCCTCGATGATCTCCGCCCGCAGCGAGCCGTGCGGCGGCGAGACCGACCGGCGGACGAACCCGGTCGTCGCGTCCCGCCAGACCTGCTGCTCCCCGGCCCGCACCAGCCGGTCCGGGCCGGACTCCACCTCGGCCAGCAGGCGCGACATGGTCCGCCCGTACACGACGCACAGCCGCCCGAGCAGCGCGGCCGTCGGGCTGACCTCCGCCCGCTCCACCCGTGACAGCGTGGACCGGCTGACGTCCGCCAGCCGTGCCAACTCCTCCAGGGTCCACCCGTGTTCCAGCCTCAGCTCGGCGAGCCGCTGTGCCAGCCGCTCGTCGGCGGCCGTGTCGATTCCCATATTCGTGATGCTATCCCGTATCTGAGATCCACTCACCGGGCGTGGACCGCCAGATCCGTCGACCCGGAGCCCCAGGAGCGGCGGGATCCCCCGGAGTCCCCGGAGCCCCAGGGGCGGAGGGCGGCGGGCGGCGGGCGGCGGCGGGCACCCCACCCGGATCCGCGGCTTGACGGCGCCTCGGCCCACAAGGGGCGCTGATCATATGATGTGCGCCGAATCGTGGCCGGTCGGCGGCCCGTGAGGCGAGGGGGACCGGCGTGTTCGGCATCATCAGACCGTGCAGGCATCGATTGTCCGAGCGCTTGCAGACCTCGTGGATGGCCCACCTGTGCGGGCTCTGCCTCGCGCTGCGGGACGACCACGGGCAGCTCGCCCGGACGGCGACCAACTACGACGGTCTGATCATCTCCGTGCTGGTCGAGTCCCAGGCCGCCCGGGAGGACTCCTCCTGACGCCGCACCGCCGGGCCCTGCCCGCTGCGCGGCATGCGGACCGCCTCCGTCGCCAAGGGCGAGGGCGCCCGCCTCGCCGCCGCCGTGTCCCTGGCGCTCGCCTCGGTCAAGATCCGCGACCACGTCGAGGACCGTGACGGCGTCTTCGCCCGCCGCCCGGTCGCCGCCGGGGCCCGGGCCGTCACCCGGCGCTGGGACCGGAAGAGCGCGGGCAGCGCCTCGATCGTCGGCTTCGACACCGCCGTACTGCTCGACGCGGCCTCCCGGCAGGGCGAACTGGAGCGCTCGCTGCGGCCCGGCGGCTCCGTCCTGCTGGTCACCGAGCCCACCGAGACCGCCACCGCGGCCGCGTTCGCGCACACCGCCGTGATCGCCGGGCGCCCCGGCAACGCCGCCCCGCTCGCCGAGGCCGGGCGGCTGTTCGGCCGGCTCGCCCACCTCCTGGACGCCGCCGAGGACCAGGCCGCCGACGCGGCCTCCGGCGCCTGGAACCCGCTGACCGCCACCGGAACCGACCGCGCCGAGGCCGAGCGGCTCTGCCGGGACGCCGTGCACGGCATCCGGCTCGCGCTGGGCGAGGTCGAACTGACCGACCGCGCGCTGGTGCACGTCCTGCTCGCGCACGAGACCGAGCGCGCGGTGGAGCGGGTCTTCGGCCCGGCCCGGCACGGGGCGAGCTGCCGCCGTCCGGACTCGGCGGGCGGTGCCACGGCCGGGGGTGCGGCGGGCGGCACCACGGGCGAGCACCCGCACCAGGCTCCGCCGCGGGAGACGCCCCCGGGTCAGGCGCCGGTCCCGCCGTGGGTGCCGCAGGGCCCCGGCTTCACCCCGCCCGGCGAGAAGCCGCCGAACCCGCGCAACCTGCTCGCCGGGTGCGCGGTGTGGGCGCTGATGGCCTGCAGCTGCCAGCTGCTCTGCTGCGACCACAACGACCCGTTCAGCCGCGAACGCCGCGAGGGCTTCTGCCAGCGGCACGACTGCGACTGCCCCGACTGCGACTGCTCCGGCTGCTGTGACTGCTGCAACTGCTGCGACGGGGACTGCTGCGGCGGGTGCGACTGCGGGTGCGACTGCTGACGCGGCCGGCCGGTCAGTCCCTCCGGGCGGCGTCGGCCTCCCGCTCCTGACCGGCCGCCACCGGCCCGGGGTGCCCCCGCAGCACCCCGGGCCGGTCCGCGTTCCGGCCCTGCCCGGCCTCGCCACGCCGCCAGAGCGGCAGGACGGCCACCGGCATCACCGCCGGCGGGCACAGCTCGGCGCACTCAGGCATCGCGCCCCGCCGCCTTCCGGTCCCCCGCCAGCGAGTCCTCCAGCCGCGCCAGCAACTGCCGGAACCGCTCGGTGTCCTGCTCCGTCATCCGCCCCTCGGGCAACGCCCCCGGCCACTCGGCCGTCCTCTCGTCCATGCGCCCGAGGCTAGGCGGAGACGATCAATGGGAGATAAACGCGCGTTGACGCGAAGAGCACTTGCCCGGCGCGGTCCGCCCCGGAACGATCGCGGCGCATGACACCCCGTCAGCGACCCCCGACCCGCCCGGTCGCCCTGGTGACGGGTGCGGGCCGCTCCGTAGGCATCGGTGCCGGGATCGCCGGGCGGCTCGCGGCCTCCGGATGAGACCTCGCCTTCACCCACTGGACGGCCTACGACCGGCGGATGGCCCGGGGCGCCGAGGAGGACGCGGCGACCGGCATCACCCGGGCCGCGGGCGACGCTACCGGGCCGTCGTCGCGTCCAGCAGCAGCCGGGCGGCCTCCCGGGCGTCGGCGGCGGCCGTCGGGTCGCCGTGGACGGCGGCGCTGGTGATCGCCCCCTCGGCCAGCAGGGCCAGGTGGACGGCGGTGGCGGGCGGGGCACCGGCGGCCTCGGCCAGGTCCGCGAGGTAGCTGCCGAACTGTTCCTTGTGGTGCCGGGCCGCGGCCACCACCGCGGGGCTGACGGCGCCCAGCTCGCCGAGCGAGTTGACGAAGGCGCAGCCCCGGAAGCCGGGTTCGGCGAACCACCGGCCGAGCCAGTCGAAGACCGCGAGCAACTGCTCCCCAGGGGTGCCGCCGGTGTGCGAGACGTACACGGCGAGGCTCGCCCGCCAGCGGCCGTCGCGGCGCCGCAGGTAGGCCTCGACGAGCTCGCCCTTGGACGGGAAGTGCTGGTAGAGGCGGCGCATGGTCAGGCCGGAGGCGGCCCGGACGGCGTCCATGCCGACCGCCTGGATGCCCTGCCCGTAGAACAGCTCCTCGGCCGCGTCCAGGATCCGGGTCCGCGGGTCGTCCTGCTCCATCTGCCGTGCCCTTTGCGTGAGAACGATGGTTCTCCTATGGTAGCCACACCAGTGAGAACGATCGTTCTCGCCGACGGAACACCCATTCCGAGGAGTCCCCATGCCCGAGACCGGCACCGAGCAGCGCCCGCCCCTGCCCCCGTTCACCGAGGATTCGGCCCGCCTGAAGGTCCGGGCCGCCGAGGACGCCTGGAACACCCGGGACCCGGAGCGGGTCGCGCTCGCCTACACACCGGACAGCCGCTGGCGCAACCGCTCCGAGTTCCTCACCGGCCGCGAGCTGATCGCCGGCTTCCTCACCCGCAAGTGGCGGCGCGAGCTGGACTACCGCCTGATCAAGGAACTCTGGGCGTACGGCGGCGACCGCATCGCGGTCCGCTTCGCGTACGAGTGGCACGACGACGCCGGCCACTGGTACCGCTCCTACGGCAACGAGAACTGGGAGTTCGACGGGAACGGCCTGATGGCCCGTCGGTACGCCGCCATCGACGACCTGCCGATCACCGCCGAGGAGCGCCTCTTCCACTGGCCGCTCGGCCGCCGCCCCGACGACCACCCGGGCCTCACCGAGCTCGGCCTCTGAACGGCGCCCTTCACGGGGCGGGGGCGCACCCGCGCTGCCATCAGCCCCGGAGAGAGCACCGGGCGGCTCGGCCGCCCGGTGCTACCCGGGCCGGGAGGGCTTCGCCAACTCGGCGCGCAGCTCGGCGAGGTGCTCGTCGGCCGACTCGTGCGGCAGGAACTCGACCAGGTCGAGGAAGCGGAACAGCACCCTGGTCCCGGTGACGGCGTACTCGTAGTCGCCGAATCCGACCACCGCGCCCGTCCCACCGCGCGCCGCGCCCCGGACGGCGGCCGAGGTCAGCTCGTCGGCCGCGTCCTCGGCGCTCGCCCGCCGCCGGGCGTTGGGGCGCGCCAGGTACGGGCAGACCATGGCGGCGTAGAGCATGCAGGCCCGGTGGCCGGGCCCCTCCATGGTGGGCGCGAGGTTGCGGTACGGCTGCCCGGCCGCGAGCGCCCCGGCGATCGCGGCGCTCTCGGCGGCGCCGACCACCCGCCACACCGGGCCGCGCTCCATGAACCGCCCGCACACCGAGCACAGCCGCTCCAGCGCGCAGTCGGCGCTGCGCCCGTGGTCGGTCAGCGCGAACTGCGGCACGTCGCCCTGCCAGGGCGTGATCGCCGGCACCGGGTAGCCCCGCCCGTCCCGAGGCCGCGCCCCCACCTCGTCGGGCACCGGCACAAGTTCGAATCGCACGCCCCCATCGATACCAGGGACGGCCCCCGCGGGTCGACCCCGGCCGCCGGGGCGGATGCCGCTACCCCTTGCCCTCCTGAGCGAGCATCACCTTCCGCAGCAGGTCGGCGAGGGTGCGCCGCTCCTCCTCGGACAGCACCCCCAGCAGTCGCCGCTCCTCCCGGCCCACCACGTCCAGGGCCTCCTGCCAGGCGGCGCGCCCGGCCTCGGTCAGCACGATGTCGACCTTCCGGCGGTCCTCCGTGGACGGCGTGCGCAGGACGAAGCCGCGGCGTTCCAGGGTCTCCAGCCGGCCGGTGACCGAGGCCGGGGCGAGGTTGAGGTCGGCCCGCAGGTCGGAGGGGGCGGCGTGGCCGCCGCGCCCGGCGAGCACGTGCAGGGTGTCGAACTCGTGCTTGTGCAGGCCGTAGTCGGCGACGCTCTGTTCGCGGACCCGGCCGAGGTGGCGGGTGAGCCGGGACATCCGGGTGACGGAGGCCTCGATATCCGGATCGAGGCCGGGCAGCACCGGCTGCCAGCGGTCGACGTGACCGTCCGTCCAGTCGCGGGGCGCGGCGGGCTTCTCGGTTGGGCTCTCGGGAGGGTGCTCGGGAGGGTGCTCGGCCATGCGAGGAGTCTACAAACCACCACAGAAACGACGGTGCCAAAATATTCGTTGCCGAAATTTCGCTACCGAAATACAGTGCGGTGCGTGACACGCCACCCCTTGGGCCTGAGCGGCTTCCGCCTGCTCTTCATCGGCCGGACGGTCTCCACCCTCGGCGACGCCGCGGTCCCGGCCGCCCTGGCCATCGCCATCACCCGCGCCACCGGCTCCTCCGCCGCGCTCGCCCTGGTCCTGGGCTGCGCGATGGTCCCCAAACTGCTCCTGCTGCCGGTCGGCGGGGTGATCGGGGACCGCTTCGACGCCCGCCTGGTCGCCCTCGCCACCGATCTCGTCCGGGCCCTCGCCCAGCTGTTCGTCGGCCTGGAACTGCTCGGCGGACACCCGAGCCTGCCGCACATCGCGGCCGCCTCGGCCGTCGGCGGCATCGCCTCCGCCTTCGCCATGCCCACCGCCTCACCGCTGGTCGCCGCCACCGTCCGGGGCGAGCTGCGGCTGCGCGCCAACGCCCTGCTCGGCACCGCGACCGGCGCCGCCCGGCTCGGCGGACCGGCGCTCGCCGGCCTGCTGGTGTACACCGCCGGGCCCGGCTGGGCGTTCGTGCTGGACGGCGCGTCCTTCGCGCTGAGCGCCGCACTGCTCTCCCGCCTGCGCGTCGACCACGTGCCCGCCGAACCCCGCTCGCTGCGCCGGGACCTCGTCGAGGGCTGGAGCGAGGTGCGCTCCCGGGACTGGTACTGGACCAGCCTGATCGCCCACGGGGTGTGGAACGGCGCCAGCGCCGTGCTGCTCACCCTCGGCCCGCTGATCGCCGCCACCCGGCTCGGCGGGGACGGCGCCTGGGTGGCGCTGACCCAGGCGGGCGCGGCGGGCCTGCTGGTCGGCTCGCTGGCCGCCGGACGGCTGCGGCCCCGCCGCCCGGTGCTGGCCGGCAACCTCGCCCTCGCGCTGTTCGGGCTGCCGCTGATCGCGCTCGCCCTCCCGGCCCCGGCCCCGGTCGCGGTGGCCGCGCAGGCGGTGGCGATGGCCGGGCTGGGCTTCCTCAACCCGCTCTGGGAGACGGTGGTCCAGCAGGACTTCCCGCCGGGGACGCTGGCCCGGGTCACCTCGTACGACTGGCTGCTCTCGCTGGCCGCCGCCCCGCTCGGGTACGTCCTGGCGCCGCTGGCCGCCGAGGCCTGGGGCGAGCGCGCGCCGCTGCTGGCGGCGGCGGGCCTGGTGACGCTGTGCTGCGCGGGCACGGCGGCGGTGCCCGGTGTCCGGCGGTACGGTGCCCGGGCGGCGGCCGGGGCCGGGCCCGTGACCGCACCAGGGCCGGCGGCCGGACGGCCACCGGCCCGGGCTCAGGATCGGAACCCGGCTCTGCCCCGGGACGAGGCTCGGACCCAGGACCCGGCTCTGCCCCGGGACGAGGCTCGGGCCGGGATCAAGTCCTGATCACCACAGGTCAGTTCCAGATGCCGGTGATGTCGGCGGCGGAGGCCGCGTTGCCCGCGTGACCGGTGGTGCCGGCCAGGTCCTCCAGGGTGCGCAGCACGTTGTAGTGGTTGTAGGTGGTGGAGCTGCTGCTGCCGGGCGTCACGTGGGCGCCGTAGAGCACGGTCGGGATCCGGTTGCCGGACAGCGAGTTGTCCTCGTCGAAGGTGACGACCAGCAGGCTGTTGTGGGTCTGCGCCCAGGTGGCGTACGCCCCCAGGTTGTTCTTGATCCAGGTGTCGCCGGTGCCGACCGAGCAGTCGTGCATGTCGCTGCAGAGGTTCGGCACCACGAAGGAGACGTTCGGCAGGGTGCTGTAGTCGGTCGGGAACTGGGCGAAGGTCTTGGCCGAGTTGAGCGGGACGTTGCCGAAGCCGAACCAGGGGTTGTGCTTCTGCGCGTACTTGCCGCTGCTGCACACGGTGCTGCCCTCGCTGGGCAGGGTCTCGTTGTAGCTGGCCCAGGTCTTGCCGGCGGCGATCACCTCCGAGGCCAGGTTGGCGCTCTGGAAGCCGCCGACCTTCACGCAGCTGTCGTCGACCCGTCCCTGGGTGGAGCCGGAGAACAGCGCGTAGTAGTTCGGCTCGCTCGGGTGGGTGATGCCGTACGACTGGGTGAGGTTGGCGCCGCCCGCGATCAGGGTGTTGTTGAGGTACGGCGCGCTGCTGCTACCGACGACCTGGGAGTAGGCGTGGTTCTCCATCACCACCACGACGACGTGGTCGGGCGTGGGCAGGGCCGCGGCCTGCGCGGTGGTGGCGGTCGCCGCCCAGAGGCCGGCGGAGGCGGCGAGCAGGGCGACGGCGGAGCCGATCGCGGTCGCGGTGCGACGGGAGCGGGGGCTCAGGGCTTTCGTGGACGAAGTCATGACAATTCCTCGGGTGGGAGACGGCCCGGTGAGCGGGCCCGGGACGGGAGGTGCCTGCCGCCGGAATGCGGCGTTCGGGTGCGGCGCCTGGGTGCGACCGGCGCGCAAGGCGCCCGAACAGCATGGGGCGCCGCCGTGGACACGGGTAGGCCACGGCAGGTGAAACCTTGGCCCCGGCGTGGGAAACGGACGGTGGGACCGGTCGAGTCCCCCACCGGCAACGGAGAAAGCGGGCGAATCGGTTCACATTGCCAGCGGCCGCCGGGACGGTGATAGTGATCTTCGAACGACGCGGTCCGACACCGTGTCAGCTCACGAGAGAGCCGAGGAACATGGCGAAGACCAGCCTTCTGCGTCCGCTCGCGGTGGCCGCCGCCGGCGCCGTCCTGGTGGCGACCGGCGCCCTGCCCGCCGCGGCGGCCGGCCAGGACACCATCGACGCGACCGCCCCCGACCTCGCCGGCGTGCGCGCCGCCCTGGAGGCCACCACCGCGGCCGGCGCCCCGGGCGCCTTCGCGGTGATCCGCGACCACGGCGGCATCGACCGGACCCGCTCGGTGAACGTCGGCCTAGCCGACCTGGACGGGACCCCGATGAACTCCTCGTGGAGGTTCCGGGTCGGCAGCAACAGCAAGATGTTCACCGCCGTTCTCGTGATGCAGTTGGTGGAGGAGGGCCGGATCGACCTCGACCGGCCGCTGCGCGAGTACCTCCCCGAGGGCACCCTGCCCGAGGGCTGGACCATGACGGGCCGCCAGGTCATGGAGCACCGGGCCGGGATCTTCGACCACACCAACGACCTGCTGGAGCAGGCCGGCGAGGAGACCACCAGCGCGTTCGAGGCGCGCATCCGCACCACGGTGTACGACCCGCGCGAGCTGGTGGCGATGTCCGTCAAGCACGGCGTGCAGTACACCCCCGGCACCCGCTACTCCTACTCCAACACCGACTTCGTGCTGCTGGGCCTGGCGGTCGAGCACCTCACCGGCCAGCCGTTCCCGGAGGTGCTGAACGAGCGGATCATCCAGCCGCTCGGCCTGCGCAAGACCTCCTTCGTGGTGCCCGAGCAGGCGATCCGCGGCGCCCACGTCACCGGCTACCTCACCAACGACGACCGGACGAAGCCGCTGCTGGACTCCACCGAGCAGACCGGCTCCTGGGTGTGGAGCGCCGGGGCCGTCATCTCCACCGCCGAGGACCTCGACCGCTTCCTCACCGCGCTGACGGCCGGCGGCAACGGCGGGCTCGTCTCGGACGCCTCGCTCCGGCAGATGACCGCCGCCCTGCCCACGCCCACCGCGAAGATCTCCTACGGCCTGGGTCTGCGCCGCATCTCGCTCTCCTGCGGGGACGTGTACGGGCACGGCGGCATCGTGCAGGGCTTCAACAGCCAGTCCTTCGCCACCCCGGACGGGCGGCGCAGCGTGGTGCTCTTCGCCAACGCCTCCAACAACGGCTCGGTGACGCAGGGGCTGATGAACACCCTGGAGCCGGCCTTCTGCGGCAAGCGGCCCGCCGCCGAGTCGCGGACGGCCTTCGCGCCGGCGTCGGCGCCGGCCTCAGGCCCGGCTTCGGCACCGGTGAACTCGCTGCCGGTGGTGGAGGACACCAGGATCTGACACCGGCCGCTCGTCCCGCGCCCGCTCCCGCGCCTGGTAGGCCCGGGGGCGGGCGCGCCGGGGCCGGTGCCCGTCAGTGCCGAGCGCCCGCCGAGCGGGGGCCCTCCGCGCTCAGGTCGGTGAGCGCCTCGGTGAGCAGCTCACGGGCCTCCTCGGCACGGCCCTGCTCGATCAGCGCGGTGCCCAGTTCGGTCAGCGTCTTGGTCATGCTGTCCGGGCGGCCCACCGCCTCGAAGTGCAGCAGGGCCTGCCGGTAGGCCTTCTCGGCGGCCGGCCACCGCTTCAACGCCGCCCGGTCCAGGCCGAGTTCGTGCGCGGTCATGGCCGCGAGCAGGTGGATCAGCGGTGAGGACCAGCGCTCCACCAGCTCCAGCGCGCCGGCCAGCGCCCGCCGGCGCGACTCCACCGCCTCCTCCGCCCGACCGGACTCCCGCAGGCAGTTGGCGGCGCCCCGCAGGGTGACCAGCCGGCCGATCATCGCCGAGCGGCTGGGCATCTCGGCGAAGGCGTCCGCCGCCCGGTGGAAGGCGTCGGTCGCCTCGCGGTGCCGCTGGAGGTAGCGCAGGCCCGAGGCGAGGTAGGTGAGCGCCCAGCCCTCCTGCTCCCGGTCACCGACCGCGCGGGCCAGCTCCAGTCCCTCGGCGGCCAGTTCGATGCCGCGCTGATAGCGGTGCAGGCAGGTGACGTGCGTCCAGGCCAGGTAGTTGACGTGCACCGCCTCGACCCGCCGGTCCCCGATCGCCCGGGCGGCGTCCGCCGAGAGCTGGAACACCTCGGCCCAGATGCCCCAGCTCAGCAGCCGGTCCGAGAACCAGTGCATCGCCTCGGCGGTGTCCACCACCTCCCGGTACCGGCCGGCCCGCTGCGCCTGGTGCAGGGCCGCCAGCCACTCCGGGTGCTCGTACTCCAGCCAGGCGGCGGCCTCGGTGAGGTACGCGGGTGCGGGGCCGTCGGTGTCGGTCCCGGCCGTGGCGTGGTCCGGGTCGAACCGCAGTCCGTAGTCGGCCGCCCGGCCGAGGATCCAGCGGCCGGCCCGGGTGCGGGCCTCGGCCAGCTCCTGGGGCGTCTCGTCGGCGGCCAGCCGCTCGCCCGCGTAGAGCCGCACCAGGTCGTGCAGGCGGTAGCGGTCCGGGGTGGCGGCCTGCATCAGGCCGGCGTCGACGAGCTGCTCGAGCACCAGCTCGGTGCGGGCCGCCGACCGGCCCGCGTAGGCCGCGGCGATCTCCGCGGTGAAGTCCTGACCGGCCGTCAGGGCGCAGCGCCGCAGGACGAGCTGCGACTCCTCGGGCAGCCGCCGGTAGGACAGCTCGAAGGCCGGGCGGACGGCCAGGTCGCCGGTCTCCAGCAGGTCCAGCCGGTTCTCCTCGGCGGCGAGCTGGCGCACCAGGTGGGCGACCGGCTGCTGTGGGCGGGCGACCAGGCGCTGCCCGGCGATCCGCAGCGCGAGCGGCAGGTAGCCGCAGAGCCTGGCCAGCTCGGCCGTGGCGTCGGGGGCGGCCTCGATCCGTTCCCGGCCGGCGATCCCGGCCAGCAGACCGGCCGCCTCGGCCGGGGACAGCACGTCCAGGTTCAGCCGGTGCACCGACTCCAGGCCGGGCAGCACGTTGCGGCTGGTCACGATGGTCACGGCCGGGCCCGCACCGGGCAGCAGCGGGCGCACCTGGCCCTCGTCGGCGGCGTTGTCCAACACCAGGACGAGCCGCCGCTCGCGGACCAGCGCCCGGTAGAGGCCGGCCCGCTCCTCCGTCCCGGCGGGCACCGCGGCGTCGGCGACGCCCAGGGCGCGCAGCACCTGGCCGAGCGCGTCCCGGGCGGAGAGCGGCTGCGGGGACATGCCGCCGAGGTCCAGGGAGAGCTGGCCGTCCGGGAACCGCGGCGCCAGGGCGTGGGCGGCGTGCAGGGCGAAGGAGGTCTTGCCGAGGCCGGGCTGACCACTGACCAGCACCACGCGCGGATGGGCCGGCCGTTCGTCCTCCGCCAGGCGGGCCAGCAGGGCGAGGGCGTCCTCGCGGGCGGTGAAGTCGGCGATGTCGCGGGGCAGCGCGAGGGCGCTCTGGCCGGCCTCGGCGGAGGCCACGGGCGGGACGTCGGCCGCACTCGGAGTGTCGGCTGCCGTAGGGGCGTCGGCCGCGCGCGGGACGGACCGGCGGGACCGGGCGGGGCTCGCGGCGGCACTCACTGCGGCGCTCGCGGCGGGCGCGAGGGCCTGCCGCGCCCCGCGCGGGCGTCCGGACTGGGCGGCCCCGTCCAGCGCCCGCGCCTGCGCGTCGTCCAGCCCGAGCGCCTCGGCCAGGGCCCGTACGGTCCGGCGCTGCGGTCCGCGGGTGCGGCCGCGCTCCATGTCACCGAGGGCGCGCAGACTGACCCCGGCGGCCGCGGCGAGTTCCTCCTGGGTCAGGCCCGCCGCCACCCGGTGTCCGGCCAGCAGACGGCCGAACCCGTTCACGTCCGTGTCCGTGCCGCCCCCGGCCGCCATGCCCCGCCCCCACTCGATCGGTCCCGCTCAGTTCCGCACTTCTGCCTGGAGTCGCCTCCGGCCGATCCTTCCAGGCAGAAGTATGCCCCGGTGGCCGGGTTCCTCCTATTCGGCCCGGTCCACGGGTATCCACCCAGGTCAGAGCGGTCGGACGTGGACGGGGCGGAGGAAGGCAGGCGGTTCCACGTCGGGCGAACCGACGGTAGTTCCGCCTGTGGTTCCGCCGGCCGATCGGCGGTTTCCGCCACCGGCGGCCGACGGACCGGGGGCGTCGGCCGCCGACGGACCGGGGCGGAGTCCGGCGACACCGCCCTACGCGAGCCGCCTCGCCTCCGCGCCCTCGGCCGTGCGGCCGAGGGCGTCCAGCAGGTCGGCGAGGAGGGTGTGGGAGCGGGCTTCGAGGGCTTGGTCGCCGACGGTGCGGCCGAGGGCGACGGCGAGTCGGGCCGTGGAGAGCGCGGCGTCCCGGCGGCCGAGGGCGTGGAGGGCCCGGGCCCGGCTGTGGGTGGCGAGGACGGCCTCGGCGCCGCCGGAGCGGGCGGTGGCGGCGCGCACCGCCTCGTCGGCGTGGCGCAGGGCGGGCTCTGCATCCCCGGCCAGGACCAGTGCGTCGGCGAGGTCGGTGAGCGCGCGGACCAGCAGGTGACCGGTGGCCGAGGTGCGGGCGGCGGCCACCAGGTCTCCCAGCATGGGCACCGCGCGCTCGTACCGGCCGGCCCGCAGCAGGGCTGCGGCCACCCGGCTGCGGCAGTGGTGGCGCAGGGCCGGGTCACCGGACAGGTCGGCGGCCGCGAGGGCGCGTTCCAGCTGGTCGGCGGCGGTGCGGTGGGCCGCGCGGTCGACGTGCAGGACGGCGAGGTCGGTGGCGAGCCGGGCGATCGCCGCCTCGTCCCGGTCCGCATGCGCGGCGCGCAGCCCGGCCTCGACCACGGCGCGCCAGTGCGTCCGGTCGTGGCCGGTGGTCTCGTACAGCAGGCAGGTCCGGTGGGCGAGTTGCCAGGCCGCGGTGGGCCGGTCCTTCTGCTCGGCGCAGAGCACCACCGCGCGCAGGGCGCTCTCCTCGCGGCGGAACCAGTCCTCCACCCGGCCGTCGGCCGCCGTGCCCTCGGACGTCCAGCCGGCGGTGACGTCGAGGTAGTGGGCGATCAGCCGGTCGAGGGCCAGGAACCGTTCCTCGCAGCCGAGTTCGGCGGCCTGCGCGGCGGCGTGCCGGCGGACCAGCTCGCGCCGGGCGTAGCGGCCCGGGCCGGTCTCCTCCAGCAGGTGCACGGCGTCGAGCCGGGTCAGCAGGGTGCGGGCGGTGGCGGGCGGGAGGTCCGCGAGGGCGGCGGCCGTGTCGGTGCCGATCTCGGCGCCGGGGTGCAGGCCGAGCAGGGTGAACAAGCGGGCGGCGTCGGGGGCCAGGGTGCGGTACGTCCGGTCCAGCGTGGCGGTGAGACCGAGCGGGCCGCGGGTGGCGCCGGTGCCGGAGAGGGCGGCCAGGCCGCTCTGCTCGTCGGCGAGATCGGCGGCGAGGTCGGCCGCGGACCAGTCGGGCCGGGCTGCCAGGTGGGCGGCGGCCAGCCGCAGCGCGAGCGGCAGGCGGTCGCAGCGCTCGGCGAGTTCGGCGACGGCCTCCGGCTCGTCGGCCGTGCGGTCGGCGCCGAGGGTGCGGGCGAGCAGGGCGGCGGCCTCCTCGGGGCCGAGCACGCCCAGCGGCAGCGGGATGCCGCCGGTGCGGACCAGCAGGTGGCGCAGCCGGCTGCGGCTGGTGACGATCGTGACCGGGGCGGGCTCGCTGTCGGTGGCCGGCGGGTCGGGCAGCAGCGGGGCGAGCTGCGCGTAGTCGGCGGCGTCGTCCAGGACGACCAGCATCCGCCGGCCGCCGGTCAGTTCGCGGTAGCGGCGGGCGCGGTCCGCGGGTTCGACGGGCAGCACGTCCGGGGCGACGCCGAGGGCGGTGAGCAGCTCACCGAGCACCTCGGCGGGTTGGCGCGGCCCGTCGGGGTCGAAGCCGCGCAGGTCGGCGCGGAGGATGCCGTCCGGGAAGTGGGCGTCGCCGCGCCGGGCCGCCCAGTGCCGGACCAGGCTGGTCTTGCCGACCCCTGCGGGGCCGGTGACCAGGATCGGGCGGCCGTCCCGGGCGGCGGGCAACACCTGGTCAAGCCTGGCGAGTTCGGCGCTCCGGCCGACGAACCGGGGGTCCGCGGCGGGCCGCGGGTCGGCGGCGGGCGGGGCGGCGGCCGGCCTGGTACCGGCCGTCCGGCCGTCGTCGGGCCTGGCACCGTACTGCTCGCCGGCCCGGCGCAGCTCCGGGCCGGGCGGCCCGGTGAGCCGGGCCACCGCGCGCTCGTACCGCGCCCGGGCCTCGGCGCTCCGCCCGTCCTGCTCCAGGCAGCGCACCAGTCGGGCTGCCAGCTCCTGCCGGGCGGGGTGGCCGTCGGCGGCCTCGGCGAGTTCGGCGGCCAGCTCGCCGCCCCGCCCGGCCCGGAGCAGGCCGTCGGCCAGCCGCTCCAGGGCGCGCAGCCGCAGGTCGGTCAGGTACGGGAGGGTCCGCTCGCGCAGCAGGGCGGAGCCGCAGTCGGCGAGCGCCGGGCCGCGCCACAGGTCCAGCGCGGCGCGCAGCCGGGACAGTGCCCGGTCCGCCGTGGCGCCCTCCCCCGGGGCGGCGGGCTCGGGCAGCAGCACGCCCGCCTGTTCGCAGAGCCGGCCGAAGTGCAGCACGTCGACCCGGTCGGGCTCGCCGGCCAGCAGGTAGCCGGACCCTCGGGTGCCCAGCTCCAGGCCGGAGCCGTCCAGCAGTCGGCGCAGCGCCGTGACGTGGCCCTGCAGGGCGGCACGCGCGGTGGGCGGCGCGCTGCCCTCCCAGACCAGCTCGATCAGCTCCTCGGTGGCCACCGTCCGGTTCAGCCGGACGGCGAGCGCGCTCAGCAGCGCCCGGCGTTTGGGCGCCGAGGGCGTCACCGCCGTCCCGTCCTCCCGCCGCACCGCCATCGGTCCGAGCAGATCGATGTGCACGCGCCCGTTCCCCTCCCCACCATCGATTCCCGGCCGGATCGAGGATAGGGCCGACCGGGCCCTTGACGTCGGCCGTACGGTACCCGGCGGGTACGACACCGGGCGTAGGCGTCCGCACCCCTGCAACCGTCGGGCGCCTCGGTGGCATCCCCTCAGGGGGGTGGCCTGCGGCGGGATCCCCGTCCGGCTCGGACAGGACACCATGTCGCACTACACTGCTCCACCCCGAGGCTTCGGGTGTGATGTGCGGTTCGCGGTGAAACGGGGGTACTGGTGCGGATTCGGCTGCTCGGGCCGGTGGAGTTGCGGGTCGGGGCGGACGGCTTCGACGGCGTGGCGGGCGCGCAGCGGCGGGCCGTACTGGCGTTGCTGGCGCTGCGGTTGGGGCGCCTGGTCACCGTGGAGCAGCTGTGCGAGATGCTGTGGGACGAGCAGCCGCCGCCGAGCGCGCGGGCGGCCGTGCAGGGGCACGTCGCCGCGCTGCGGAAGGTGCTCGCCGACACCCCGTTCGAACTGCACACCCGGGACTCCGGCTACCTGCTGGACGGGCCGGTCGGTGCGGTGGACGCGCTGCGCTTCGAGGAGCTCGCGGCCGCGGCCGACCGGCAGACCTGGCTCGACAACCGCACCGCGGCGGTCGCGCTGCTGGACGAGGCACTGCGGCTGTGGCGCGGCGAGGCGCTGGCCGACCTGCCCGACACCCCCCTGCGCGCCGCCGCGGTGGACCGGCTGGAGCAGTCCCGCACCTCCGTGCTGGTCCGCTGGGCCGACCTTCGGCTGGGCCAGGGCACCGGGGCGTCGGCCGTGCCACTGCTGGAACAGGGCGTACGGGTGGACGGACTGCGCGAGGAGCTGGTGGCGCTGCTGATGCGCTGCCTGCACCAGGCGGGCCGGCCCGCCGAGGCGCTGACGGCCTACCACCGGGCCCGGGTGCGGCTGGCCGACGAGCTGGGCATCAACCCCGGTCCGGCGCTGCGGGCCGCGCTCGCCGAGGTGCTGGCCGACGACCGTACGGCGGAGCGGCCACCCGTCGCACCGCCGGCCGCCGAACCGGCGCCGCAGGCCCCGCAGGAACCGCCCGTCCCACGCCGACTGCCGCGCCGTGACCCGGACTTCGTCGGCCGTCTCGCCGACCTGGCCCGCCTCGACCGGGCCTGCGGGCCCGACCGCTCCGGAGACGGCCCGGTGCTGGTGGTCGGCCCGGCCGGGGTCGGCAAGAGCGCGCTGGTCACCGCCTGGGCGCACCGGGCCGCCGGCCGGTTCCCGGACGGTGTGCTCCACGCCGAGCTGCACGGCCTCGCCCGGGCCGACCCGCACACCCCGGCCGACCCGAACACCCCAAGCGACCCGCACACCCCCGGCGCCGCGGACTCCCCGAACGCCGCGGACTCCCCGAACGCCGCGGGCAGCCCGAACGCCCCGGACGCCCCGGCCCGGCCCGAGGCCGTGCTGGCCGACTTCCTGCGCGCGCTCGGCGTGCCGGAGGAGGACATCCCCGCCGACCGCGCCGCCCGGGCCGCGCTCTACCGCGACCGCACCAGGGGCCGGCGGCTGCTGGTGCTGCTGGACGACGCCGCCGACGCCGACCAGGTCGCCGACCTGCTGCCCGCGGGACCGACCGGCACCGCCGTGGTCACCGGCCGGGGCCCGCTGGAGGGCCTGGTCGCCCTGGAGGGGGCCGTCCTGCTGCGCCTGGCCGCGCTGCCCGAGGACGACGCCCTGCACCTGCTGGAACGCGCCCTGACGCCGGAGCGGCTGCGCGCCGAGCCGGAGGCCGCCGCCCGGCTCGCCGGGCTCTGCGACCACCTGCCGCTCGCCCTGCGGATCGCCGCCGCCCGCCTCGCCGCCCGGCCGGACTGGACGGTCGCCGGTCTGGTCGCCGAACTCGCCGACGAGCGGACCAGGTTGGCCGTCCTGGACGCCGACGGCACGCTCTCCGTCACCGGCCGGCTCCGGCTGACCCACCGCCGGCTCTCCGAACCCGCGGCCGACCTGCTGGCCGCCCTGGCCGCCCACCCCGGCCGCGAGGTGGACGCCCAGGCGAGCGCCGGGCTGCTCGGCAGCGACACCGCCACCGCCCACCGGGCGCTCGGCGAACTGGCCTCCCACCACCTGCTCACCGGCACCGCCCCGGGCCGCCACGCCCGTACCGACCTGGTCCGGCTGTACGGCGCCGGTCTGCTCGCCGAACGGCCCGAACAGCACCGCCGGCTGCTCCGCGAACGCCTGGCCGACCACTACCTCACGGCCCTGCGGCACTGCGGCTCCTTCCTCGATCCCGGCCAGGAGGACACCGCCCCGCCCGCCGGAGCGCCTTCCGGTCCGGCGCAGGCCGTGCCCGCCGCCGTCGACATCCGCACCGCACTCGACTGGTTCGACGCCGAGGAACCCGCGATCTCCGCACTGGTCGCGTCCCCCGACACCGATCCGGCCCGCGCCTGGCGGCTCGCGCTGACCTGCGGCTCGCTCTACTACGGCGCCAGCCGCTTCACCGACTGGCTCGCCGGCGCCCGGCTGGGGCAGGCGGCGGCCGAACGGTGCGGCGACCCGGTCGCGGTCGCGCTGCTGCTCACCTCCCGGGCCCAGGCCCTGGTCGCGCTGGAACGCCGGCCGGAGTCCGCGGAGGCGGCGCGCAGGGCGGTGGCCGCCGCCGAGTCCGCGACCGGGCCCGCCGCCGCGTCCGCGCGCGTCCGGGCGCTCGCCACGCTGGCGCTGGTCACCGCGATGCTCGGCCACTGCGCCGAGGCCGAACGGCTGGCGGCCTCCGCCACCGCGCTCGCGCTGGAGACCGGCGACCGCCGCCGGCTGGTCGACGCCAAGGTGCACCAGGGCTGGGTGAGCCTGGCCGTCGGGGACCGGGAGGGCGCCCAGCGCCGGTCCCGCGAGGCCCGGGAGCTGCTGCCCGCCACGCCCGTCACCCAGGTCCACCTCTGGTCGCTGCTGACCGAGGCCCAGGCTCTCCCGCCGACCGTCCGCGACGACGCCGCCGACCTCTCCTGGCACCGGCTGCTCGCCGCGTGCGAGGAGGCCGGCCTGCTGTACCTGCACGCGGTGACCGAACAGGCCTACGCCGCCCACCTGACGGCCCGGGGCCGGGAGCCGGAGGCGGACGGGCGGCTGCGCAGGGCGCTGGACCGCTTCCGCGCGCACGACCGGCAGGCGGGCTACCTCAGCGAGTTCACCACGGGTCTGGAGGAGTCGCTCGACCTCCGCGCCGGCCGGCGGCCCGCGCACGGCTGAGCCGCGCGTCCCAGGGCTCCTGCCGCCGCCGGCCGCCCCGGGGCCTCGGCCACCGCCGGCCGGCCCGGGATCTCGGCCACCGCCGGCCCGGTCAGCCGGTGGCCGAGGCGGCCCCGTGCTCCGGCGGGGCGTACCCGTGCTCCGCCGCCAGCACCGGGCGCAGCGCCCGGATCGCGTAGAAGTTGCGGGACTTGACCGTCCCCGGCGGCACTCCCAGCCGGGCCGAGGCCTCCAGCACCGAACGGTCTTCGAGGTGCAGTTCGACCAGCACCTCGCGGTGGTGCTTCTGCACCCGGCGCAGCGCCAGCGCGATGTCCCGGGCCACCACCACCTGCTCGTACGGGTCGTCGGCGAGCGGCCGGTCCTCCACCGGCTCGCCGATCACCTCCTTGGCGCGGGCGGCGGCCATCCGGTAGTGGTCGATCGCGATCCGCCGGGCCACGGTGAACAGCCAGGGCCGGCTCGCCGCCGGGCCGGCGGCCAGCGCCTCCGGGTGCTGCCAGGCACGCAGCAGGGTCTCCTGGAGGATGTCCTCGGCCTTGCCCCGGTCCCCGCCGGTGGCCCGCAGCAGCGAGCGCAGCAGGTAGCCGCCGTGCAGTCGGTGGATCTCCGCGAGCGTGTCGGGGTCGAGGGTCGGACGGGCCGGGGCGCCGGCATCTTCCGGCGCGTCCGCGGGACCCCCGGGCGGCGGGGTGGCGGACGTTGACTGGGCGACGGGCGGCATCGACACGCGCTACCTCTCAGGTCGGGCAAGGGGCGCAGCACGGGCAGAGGTCGCAGCACGGGCAGGCGTGCTGGGCACCGGCCGGGCGTTCCCGGCGGTGGCTGCACCAGCACACTGCCGGAGGCCGCCAAGTCCGCGCCAAGGATCGGCCAACGCCTCCGCGCGGAGCGCTCGGCCCGGCCGCGGACGCCGCCGTTGGCGGACGCCGACGACCGTTGGCCGGTCGTTAGCGGCCGTGAGCCGCGGCTCCGCCGGGGCCCCGCCGGCCCGGGCCGGTCCGTCCTCGACTCGGTCCTCGGCTCAGTCCTCGACTCGGTCCTCGGCTCGGTCCTCGGCTCGGTCCTCGACTCGGTCCTCGGCGAGCACCCGGAGCAGCTCCCGCACCCCGTCCTCCCCGCGGTGCTCGATCAGCATCGCGACCCAGGTCGCCAGCCGCTGCCGCTCCGCCGCCGACCACCGGGGTGCCGACGGGTGCTCGTCGACCACCAGCGCCGTCGCCAGGCCCAGCAGCCCCGGCGCGGGCCGCGGCCACAGCCGGCCCTCCGGCACCGCCCGCAGCGCCAGCCGCCGGGCGACCGCGATCACCTCTCCCGCCGCCGCCTCGGGCACCGCCAACGCGGCCGGCCCGGCCACGCTCGGCGCTCCCGACCGCACCAGGGCCGCGATGAACTCCCGGGCCTCCGCTCCGTCCGCGGTCATGCCGGGTCCCTCCCCCGTCCCGTTCACGGGACTCACGCTCCTTCCGACTCGGTCGCACTCGATCGCACACGGTGGTGTCCGGTGACACTCGGCGGGCGCCGGGTGCCACCGAACGAAGGTACCGATCGGTAGCCGGTCGAGCGGAGGGTTTTCCGATGCGGCCCCTCCCGAAGTGACAGGGGGCGCTCCGTACACCCCGTCCCGCTCAACGAGCCCTCCGCCGCCAGGGGTTCAGGTGAACCGGAAGAACTCCTTCAGCCGTGCTCCCGGCCGTACGGGCCGGCCGGATCCGGCGGCACGGCCCGGCCCGGGCGGGCGCGCCCCGCCGACCGGCCGCGGCATCCGGGTGAGCACGCCCTTCCGAAGGCCCGCGATTGGACGGACGGACCTCGGGTAGAACCCACGGGGCCGCCGCGGCCGCTCCATCCCGCCACACCCCGCCCCGTCACCCGCCCGTCACCCGCATCGGCGTCGCGAAGTGGCATCCGAGGGCAGCCTGGCCAAGGCTGGGCCCGGGGGGTCTCGCCTCAGATGGGTACGGTGCCGATGTTCGAATCGAGCTTTGCGTTCCCCCGCTCGCTGCTGCAACCGGTCGCCGGCGCCCGGGGGCGGGTGGCCGTGGTCGGAGCCGGCGTCGCCGGGCTGGTGTGCGCCTACGAGCTGCAGCGCCGGGGCTTCGACGTCGTCGTGTACGAACGGGCGAACCGGCCGGGTGGACGGGTGCGCACCCACCGGTTCTGGGACGGCACCCACGTGGACCTCGGCGCCATGCGCATCCCCGGCAACCACCACTGCGTGCTGCACTACGTCTCCCGGTTCCGGCTGGCGACCCGCCCGTTCGTCAACTCCAACCCGCGCGCCTACTACCACCTTCGCGGCCGGCGCGTCCGGGTGCAGGACGTGGCGTCGCTGTTCCCCGCGTACGAGCTGCGCCCGGCCGAGCGCCAGGCCCCGACCCCGGTGCTGGACCACCTGCTCGGCTCGGTGTGGCGCACCCTGACCGTGGAGCAGCAGCGCCGCACCCTGGAGGGCCACTGGGACGACCCGGCGCTGGAGCGGGCGGCCTCGGTGTCGCTGTGGCAGTTCGTCCACGAGCACCTGTCGCAGGACGCCTGGGACCTCTTCGGTCACGCCAGCGGCCTCGCCCACTACGAGCAGTCCTCGCTGCTGGAGGTGCTGGTCGACTACTTCGGCCTGTTCCACCGCGGGCAGGTCGAGCTGGTCGACGGGCTGGACGCGCTGATCCACGCCTTCGTCGAGTCGCTGCGGCCGGGCACGCTCCAGCTCTCCACCCAGGTCGACGAACTGGCGCTGACCGCGGACGGCGTCCGGCTCCACGGCCGGCGGATCGGCGCCCGGCTGGAGGACGACGTCGACTACGTGGTGTGCTGCGTCCCGGCGCCCGCGCTCGACCAGATCACCGTCACCCCCGGCCTGCCGCACGCCCAGCGGCACGCCATCCGCGGCATCAGCTACGCGAGCAGCATCAAGACCGTCCTGCACCTCACCCGCCGCCGCTGGGAGCTGGAGGACGGCATCCACGGCGGCGGCAGCTTCACCGACCTCCCGATCCAGCAGTGCTGGTACCCCTCCGACAACGCGGTGCAGGGCAAGGACGGGGTCAACGGCAGCGGCGGCCCGCCCTGGGTCGCGCGCGACCCGCTGCGCTCGGCCGAGCCGACGGCCCTGCTCGGCGCGTACCTGTGGGGTGCCAACGCCCGCCGCTTCGCCGCGCTGGAGCCGGCCGACCGGGACGCGCTGGTGCTGGAGTGCCTGGAACGGCTCCACCCGGGCATCACGGCGGACGTGGACGACATCGTGCACTGCAACTGGGACGTGCAGAGCGGCATGGGCGGCGGCGCGTTCGCCCATCTGACGCCCGGCGAGCACAGCCGCTACCTGAGCGTGCTCGGCTCCCCGTACCCGGCGGAGCAGCCGCGGGTCTTCTTCGCCGGCGAGCACCTGTCCGGCGCCCACGCGTGGTGCCAGGGCGCGGCGCAGTCCGCCCTGGGCGCGGTGGGCGCGCTGCTCGACCGGGCGGGGCACCCCCGGGTCGTCACCCGGGTGGGGGCGGTGTGACGGTCGCCGACCCCGGCCCGGCGCCGGGCACCGCATCCGGCCCCGCGGTCGCCCCGGAACCGGGCCAGGCCCCCGCCCCGGCACTCGGCCGCGCCGAACTGCTCGCCCCCTTCCGGCCCGGCCGTAGCGAGCTGGTCGGCATCGAGGTCGAGTGCGGCCTGGTCGACCCGGCCACCGGACTGGCCGCCCGCTACGCCGGCCGGAACGGCGTGCTGGCCGTCCTGGAGGCCGTACTGGCCCGGTGGGGCGGCGAGCCGCAGGAGGACGCCGGGCGGCTGACCGGGGTGCTGCTCCCGGACGGCAGCCAGATCACCCTGGAGCACGGCGGGCAGCTGGAGTACTCCTCCACGCCCGCGCCGTCGGTGGCCAAGGCGGTGGACGACATGCGCGCCGCGCTGGAGCAACTCGCCGAACTGGTCGGCCGGTTCGGCCTCGCTCTGCTGCCCGGCGCCTACCTGCCCTTCGACCGGCTCGCCGACATGCAGTGGGTGCCAATGACCCGGGGCGCCATCATGCGGGACTACTTCACCGGGCTGGGCGAGCCCGGCAGCCGCGCCCGGTACGTGATGGCGCTGTCGCTGTCCACCCAGGTGACCCTGGACTACCTCTCCCCCGCCGACTTCGCCCGGAAGCTGCGGATGCAGATGGCCGCCGCCCCGGTGGTCTCCGCGATGCTCGTCAACTCACCGCTCCAGGAGGGGAGTTCCTCCAGCGGGCGGCTGTCCCACCGGTGCTGGGCCTGGCAGCGGATGGACCCGCGCCGGGGCGGAGTGCTGCCGCCCGCGCTGCGCCCCGACGTCACCGTCGAGTCCGTCGTCGACTGGGCGCTCGGCATCCCGCTGATCCACTACCGCACCCCGGACGGCCGCTACCACCCGGCGCCCCCCGAACGCACCTTCGCCGAACTGCTCCGGCACGGCTACCCGGACGGCTCGCGCCCGACCCCGGCGCACTGGGCCGCCCACCTCAACCAGCTCTGGACCAACACCAGGGTCCGCGACACCCTGGAGCTGCGCGCCTCGGACGGCCCGCCGTACCCGTTCATCCCCGCCGTCCCCGCGCTCTGGGCCGGGCTCAGCTACCACCCCGAATCCTGCGACGCCGCCTGGGAGTTGCTCGGCCGGTACACCCTGCACGACCACCGGGCCGCACTCGCCGATCTGCCCACCCTCGGCCTGGCCACCCGGCTCGGCGGCGACCCGGTCCGCCCGCTGGCCGCCGAACTGCTGCGGCTGGCCCGGGCCGGCCTCGCCGCCCGGATCGCGGCCGGCCTCGAACCGCCGCACGTGCTCGGGTACCTGGACCCACTGGAGGAGGTGCTCGCCACCGGCCGGACCTTCGCCGAGCAGTGCCGCGAGCGCTGGCACGGCGAACTGCGCCGCGACCCGGCCCGCTACGTCGCCGCGTACCGGGTCTGAGGCGCCGGCGGACCACCCGGCAGCCGACGGACCAGCCGGCGGGCCAGTCGAAGGGCGCCTCCGCGTCAGCAGGTCGTCAGCGGAGTGTCAGCAGTGCGTCAATCCGGGCCCCGGCGGGCGCGGACGGGCGGAAGCTGGACCCATCACACCTGCAAGCCCCGCAGGTCGTCCCGGAGGTGAGCCGCATGTCCGTCCCCGCCGCGTTCCATCCCGTCCTCCCCGACGTGCGCCGCCACGGCCTGCGCAGCGCCGTCACCCGGGTGCTGGACCGCCTCGCCGCCAGCCCGCTCGACAACACCGTGCTCGGCGCGATCGGCACGCCCCGCCCGTCCGCCCGTCCGGCCGGGCCGCGCGCCCGGTGGTACCCGGTGGCCCGGCCGGACGGCACCACCGCCCTCGAAGCCGTCTGGCACCCGGACCGCTGAGGCCGCCGGGCGCCCGTTCGCGCCTTCCCACCCGGCACCGGACGGGCGCCGGACGGGCGCCGGACGCGGACAGCCATTCGGCGCAGCGCTCCCCCGCGCGGCACGGCCCCGGTCCGGGGCCACACCTATGGTGGGCGGATGACCGATCGTCGGACCGCCCGGCCTGGTGTCGCCCGGGTGGGCCACCTCGTCGCCGCCGCCGCTTTCGCCGTCTGCATGACGGGCACCACCCTGCCCACCCCGCTCTACGGGCTGTACCAGGAGAAGCTCGGCTTCTCCGAGCTGACGGTGACGGTCGTGTTCGCGGTGTACGCCTTCGGCGTCATCGGCGTGCTGCTGCTGGTCGGCAACGTCTCGGACACCGTCGGGCGCCGGCCCGTGCTGCTCTGCGGGCTGGTCTGCTCGGCCGCCAGCGCCGTGGTCTTCATCGCCGCCGACAGCGTGGCCATGCTCTACCTGGGCCGCCTGCTGTCCGGGTTCTCGGCGGGCCTGTTCACCGGCACCGGGACGGCGTACGTGCTGGAGCTCGCCCCGCCCGGGCACCGGGCCCGGGCGGGCTTCGTCGCGACCGCCGCCAACATGGGCGGACTCGGCTGCGGACCGCTGCTGTCGGGCGTGCTCTCGCAGTACGCGCCGCACCCGCTGGTGCTGCCGTTCGCCGTGCACCTGGGCCTGGTCGCGGTCTCCTTCGCGCTCACCCGGCTGCTGCCGGAGACGGTCGCCGGGGCCCGCCCGCTGCGCACGGCCCGGCCCAACCGGCCGAGCCTGCCGCCGGAGGTCCGCCGGGTGTTCGTGCCGGCCGCGGTCGCCGCCTTCGCCGGATTCTCCCTGCTGGGCCTGTTCACCTCCGTCAGCCCCGCCTTCCTCGCCACCGACCTGGGCGTCCACAACCGCGCGGTGGTCGGCCTGGTGGTCTTCACGGCCTTCTTCGCCTCCACCCTCGGCCAGCTCCTGGTGCCCCGGCTCGGCACCGCCCGGGCGATCCCGCTGGGCTGCCTGGTGCTGATCGCCGGACTGGCGATGCTGGCCGGCTCGCTCGCCCGGGAGGTCCTCGCCCTGCTGGTGCTCAGCGCCCTGGTGGGCGGCGCCGGCCAGGGCATGGGCCTGCGCGGGGCGGTGGGCGAGGTGGCGGCGGCCGCCCCCACCGAGCACCGCGGCGGCGCCCTCTCGGCGCTGTTCGTGGTCGCCTACTTCGGCATCTCGATCCCGGTCATCGGGGTGGGCCTGCTCACCGGGCCGCTCGGCCTGGCCCAGGCGGGACTGGTCTTCACCGCCTGCATGGGCGTGCTCGCCGCCGTCTCCGGCCTCTACCTGCTGCGCCAGGCGCGCACCGCGAGCTGACGCGCGCGCACCGGCCCGCGCGCCGATCCGCACTGACCGGCGCCGGCCCGCGCACCGGCCCGCACTGACCGGCGCCGGCCCGCGCGGCGACCAGCGCGCCGCAGACTGCCCCGCACGCCGCCGTACGCGCCCGCCGTACGCCACCCGCGCGCGAACGCCGCCGGCCGCCCGTACGCGCTTGCCGCCCGCACCGGGTACCGATAGACACGAGCCAGACACCTTGCGTGACATCCGGAGGTTCCCCCCATGACCGTGACGAGTCGCTACCTGGGCGCCTGGGAGGGCTTCTGGCGTGATGCACCCGAGGAACCGGGCTCGGTGATCTGGGACGCGGAGCCGGCCCTCGGCGCCGAACGCCACCTCACGCTGTTCCGCCCCCATCTGGCCGACCCCGCGCTGCCCGTCATCGACCTGGGCTGCGGCAACGGCACCCAGACCCGCTTCCTCGCCGAGCGCTTCCCCGTCGTCCTCGGGGTCGACCTGTCCACCGCCGCACTGGACCTCGCCCGGCGGGGCGACCCGGCCGGGCGGGCCGAGTTCACCCGGTTGGACGCCACCGACACCGAGGCCGTCCGGGAGCTCCACCACCGCCTCGGCGACGCCAACGTGTACGTGCGCGGGGTGATCCACCAGAGCGAACCGGCCGACCGCCCCGGGGTGGTCGAAGCCATTCGCATCCTGCTCGGGGCGCGCGGCCGGGCCTTCGTGTTCGAGCTCGCCGAGGCGGCCAAGGGCGTGCTGGCCGAGCTCGTCCGCGGGCCGGCCGGACCGCCCCCGAAGCTGCGCCCGGTGTTCTCGCACGGCCTCGCCCCCGCCGGAGTCGCCGACACGGCCTTCCCCGAGCTGTTCCACGCCGCCGGCCTGGACGTCCTCGCCACGGGTGAACTGCCGCTGGCCACCACGGAGTCCGGCCCCGACGGCGCCCGGATCGAGCTGCCCGCGCACTGGCTGGTCGCCGGGCCGCGCGGTTCCGCGCCGTCCTGAGCCCGCAGGGCCTGGCGAGCGGGAACCCGACGGTCCACCGGCTTTCGGCCATCCTCCGTGTCCGGTCGGACCCTCCGGACGGGCCGCGCCGACGGCCCGGCCGTTCCTGATCTCCGCTGGTCAGCATCCGGCCCCCGGCGAACCGCTCAAGTCCCCACGGGCACCGGGAGATTGGCGCAATCCCGCGGTAGGGACGGCTAAAGCGGGCAGGCGGACGGCCCCACCGTGTTTTGCTTCCCCGCATGGGATCTTCCACGGCCGAGGGGTCGTCCGTACCGGCGGAGTCCGGCCCGCCCACGACAGCGCCCCCGGCCCCGGAACCCGTACCGCTGCGCCGGCACCGTCCGCTGCTGCTGCTCGTCACGGAGCAGCTGAGCAGCTCGGTGGGGCGCCAGGTCACCGCGCTGGCGCTGCCGCTGCTGGCCATCGCCCACCTGCGCGCCGGCCCGCTGGGCGCCTCCGCGCTGCTGGCGATGACCTACCTGCCCGGCGTCCTGCTCAGCCCGCTGATCGGCGTCGCCGTCGACCGGGCCCGGTTGCGCCGGATGCTGGTCTCGGTGTCCTGGCTGCAGGTCCCCGCCATCGGCAGCGTGCCGCTCGCGGCCGCGCTGGACGGCCTGACCTGGCCGCACCTGTTCGCGGCGGCCGCCGCCTCCGGGGCGCTGGGCTCCGCCCAGAGCGTCGCGCTGCAGTCCTGTCTGCCCCGGGTGGTGCCCGCGGAGCGCCTGCTGCCGGCCAACTCCTCGCTCACCGGGGCCAGGACCATCGGCCTGATCGGCGGGCCGGCGCTCGGCGGCATCCTGATCGGCGTGGTCGACCCGGCCCCCGCACTGCTGGTCGAGTGCGCCGCCTACCTCGTCGGCGGGGCCCTCTTCCTCGCGCTGCCGGCCTCGCTGAACCGCCCCGCGCACGAGGCGGGCCACGGCGCGCGGTCCCGGCTCGAAGCCCTGCGGGAGGGCCTCGCGGTCATCCGGCGTGAGACCCTGCTGCGCCGCCAGGCCCTGGCCGCCGCCGGGCTCAACCTCGGCGGCGGGGCCGGCGCCGGACTGTTCGTGCTGTACGCCGACCGGGAGCTGCTGCTGCCCTCGTGGCAGCTCGGCGCGGTCTACGCCGCGTACGCCGTCGGCATGGGCACCGGTGTGCTGGTCGCGGCCTCCGTCACCCGGGCGCTGGGCATGGCCCGGGCCATCCGGCTGTGCGCGGTCGGCGCGGGGGCCGCCCTCTTCCTCATCCCGGCGGCCTCCCTGGGGTTGTCCTTCCCGGTGCTGGTGCTCTACCAGCTGCTGTTCGGAGTGCTGGCCACCGTCTGGTCGATCGCCATGACCACCGGGCGCCAACTCGTCACCCCCGCGCACCTGTTGGGCCGCGTCAACGCCTTCCTCCAGGCGGTGCTGACCGCCACCCTGCCGGTCGGCGCCTTCGTCGGCGGGTGGCTCGCCGCCCGGGTCGGCATCGTGCCGGTGCTGGTCGGGGCGGCGGCCGTCGCACTGGCGGGCGCGAGCAGCCTCTGGTTCCCGCGCGACATGCTGGCCGGGATCGAGCGGGCGGCGGAGCAGAAGGCGGCCTGAGCCGCGTCACCCTTCGTACCGGGTCGTGCGGGCCCGACGGCACCGGGCCGTGGGAACCCGACGGCGGGGCCGGCCCGGGCCACTGGGGCGGGGACGAGTCGCCGGGGCTGCCGGCCCGGGCGCATCCTGGAGAGGACCCCACCCCTCGCCCGGGAGGACACGCCATGGCGGTCCACCGCCTCGGACTCGTCGTGCACAAGGGGCGGCCCGAGGCCGTGGCCGCCTCGGGCCTGGTCCGGGCCTGGTGCGACGACCACCGCGTTCCGTGCGCCGAGATCGACGTGTGGAACGCGGGCGACCGGCGACGCAGCGCCGGGGCGGAGATGGCCGCCGCCGGGAATCCGGACCTCATCGTCACGCTGGGCGGCGACGGAACCTTTCTGCGCGGCGCGCGTCTGGCGGCGCACAACGGCTCGCTGCTGCTGGGCATCGACTTCGGGCACGTCGGCTTCCTCACCGAGGTGCCCGCGCGGGACGTGCTCCAGGCCCTGGACGCCGTCCAGGAGTCCCGCACCACGGTCGAGGAGCGGATGCTGCTCACCATGCGGGCCTCCCGACCGCTGTCGCCGCCCGAGGAGGAGGGCCTGGCGCAGTTCTACGGCCGCCGGCCGGCCCTGCCCCCGCCACAGGTGCGCCCGGACTGCGAGGTCGGCGGGGGCTGGGGGGTGGCGCTCGACCTGCTCGGGCTGAACGAGGTCGTCGTGGAGAAGTTCGCCCGGGACGGCCGGGTCGCCGCCGCGGTCTACTTCGCCGGGCGGCTGCTCGCCTCCTACGCGGGCGACGCGCTGCTGGTGGCGACCCCGACGGGTTCGACCGCGTACAGCTTCGCCGCGGGCGGGCCGGTGGTCTCGCCCCGGGCGGAGGTGCTCGTCTTCACCCCCGTCGCGGCGCACATGGTGTTCGAGCGCTCGGTCCTCGCCGCGCCGGACGAGCCGATCGCCATGCGCCTGCTGCCGCACTCGGGCAGCGCGGCGGTCAGCGTGGACGGCCAGCTCCGCGGCGTGCTGGACCCCGGTGACTGGATCGGCGTCTACGCCGCGCCGACCCGGCTGCGGGCGGTCCGGCTGGGGCCGACCGACTTCTACGGCCGCCTGCGCCGGCGGCTGCGGTTGACCGACGCGCCCGCCGCCGCCACCGACGGCGAGGTGCCGTCGGCCTGGCCGCTGACCGCTCCACCGCCGCACGACCTGGACCACCTCAACCTGCCCACACTGCAGGAGGGCAGGAACCTCCCGTCCGTGGTGCGCCCGGCCGACGGCGGGGCCTGACCCGCCCGCCGCGGGGAGCGGGCCGCGCCTACGCGGTCACCTCGGGGCGGCCGGGCTCGGCCCAGCGGGTGTGGAAGCTGCCCGGACGGTCCGTGCGGCGGTACGTGTGGGCGCCGAAGAAGTCGCGCTGCCCCTGGATCAGGGCGGCCGGCAGGTGCTCGCCGCGCAGGGTGTCGTAGGAGGCGAGCGCGGCGGAGAACGCCGGTACGGGGATGCCGTGCTGCGCCGCGCCGGCCACCACGGTGCGCCAGGCCGCCTGGGCGTCGGAGACCTCCGCCGCGAACTGTTCCTCGGCGAGCAGGCTGACCAGGTCGGGGTCGGCGGCGTGGGCGGCGCGGATCCGGTCGAGGAAGGCGGCCCGGATGATGCAGCCGCCGCGCCAGATCCGCGCCACCGCGCCCAGGTCGATGTCCCAGCCGTACTCGGCCGCGCCGTCGCGGATCATGGTCCAGCCCTGGTCGTAGGCGATGACCTTCGACGCGTAGAGGGCCTGCTCGACGTCCCGGGTGAAGCGCTCGGCCTCGTGCGGGCGCAGCTCCTGGCGGGTGCCGCCGGGCAGCGACCGGTAGGCCGCGCGCAGCTCGGACCGGGCGGAGGCGACCCGGGCGAAGGTGGCCTGGGCGATGGCGGTGACCGGGGAGCCGAGGTCGAGGGCGGTCTGGACGGTCCAGCGCCCGGTGCCCTTCTGCTCGGCCGCGTCCTGGACGATGTCGACGAAGGGCCTGCCGGTGGCGGCGTCGGTGTGGGCGAGGACCTCGGCGGTGATCTCGATCAGGTAGGAGTCGAGCCGGCCCTTGTTCCAGTTCCGGAAGATCTCGGCGATCTCGGCGGGGGCGTAGCCGCCGACCTCCCGCAGCAGGTGGTAGGCCTCGGCGATGAGCTGCATGTCGGCGTACTCGATGCCGTTGTGCACCATCTTCACGAAGTGGCCGGCCCCGTCGGTGCCGATGTGGGTGCAGCACGGGCCGCCGTCCACGTGGGCGCTGATCTTCTCCAGCATCGGGCCGAGGACGGCGTAGGACTCGGCGGAGCCGCCGGGCATGACCGACGGGCCGTGCAGCGCGCCCTCCTCCCCGCCGGAGACGCCGCTGCCGACGAAGTGGATGCCGCGCTCGCGCAGCGCCCGCTCCCGGCGGCGGGTGTCGGCGAAGTGCGCGTTGCCACCGTCGATGATCATGTCGCCCGCCTCCAGCAGCGGGGCGAACTCCTCGATCACCTCGTCGGTGGGCTGACCGGCCTTCACCATGATCAGCAACCGGCGGGGCCGCTCCAGCGCGGCCACCAGCTCCTGCGGCGAGTGCGCCGGGACGAACGCGCCCTCGTGGCCGAACTCCTCGATCAGCGCTTTGGTCCGCCCCGCGGTCCGGTTGTGCACCGCGACCGTGTAGCCGTTGCGGGCGAAGTTCCGGGCCAGGTTGCGGCCCATCACCGCAAGCCCCGTCACGCCGATCTGTGCGGATGCCTCCATGGCGGGTGCTTCCTTCCTCGGGGGTTCCCCGGCCGGCCGGCGGGCCGCGCCGCGGCCTGCCGGCCGTTTCCACCCGCCGGCGCGCTGCGCGCACGGCACCGGGCGCCCGGGGCTGGCGGTCTTCATGCTCACCGGCGGGGCCCGGCACCCGCGCGGGGAGCTGGCCCGTTCAGGTGCCGCCGGGATCGGCCGGATCCGCGCGGAACGCTCGTTCCGGAAGCGGGAACGAGCGTTCTCGGGAGCGGTCGTTCCCGGGAACGGCCGCTCCTGGGGGCGGGCTTCCTCAGGCCCGGCCGAGGACGCGGTCGACGGCGATCTCGATGACCACCCGGTCCGGGTTGACCCGCGGCTCCCGGTAGCGCTCGGCGTAACGGCGCTCCGCCTCGGCGACCTGCTCGGGCTCGTCGCGGACCACCGCCACGCCCTCCAGGGTCGACCAGCGGGCCCGGTCCACCTGGCAGACCGCGACCCGCAGGCCCTCGGGCCCGGCCTCGGCGACGTTGCGGGCCTTGCGGCTGGTGCGGCTGGTGATCACCCGGGCGGTCCCCGTCTCCGGCTGGTACGTCACACCGACCGGCACCACGTGCGGCGTGCCGTCCGCGCGGGTGGTGGTCAGCGTGGAGATGTGCCGCTCCCGCCAGAAGGCGAGGAAGGATTCGTCGAGGTCGCGCGGGTCGTGGGCCATGGTCGCGATGGTACGGCCCCCGCGGAACGCGCGTTCCGCGGGGGCCGTACGGGCGGTACAGGCCGTACGGGCGTGCCCGCGCGATCCGTCAGTGGCCGCGCGCGATCCACTCCGGCAGGGCCGGGGCCTCGGCTCCGATGGTCGTCGGGTCGCCGTGGCCGGTGCGCACCACGGTCTCGGCCGGGAGCGTCAGCAGCCGCTCGCGGATCGAGTCGACGATCGTCGGGAAGTGCGAGAACGACCGGCCGGTGGCGCCGGGGCCGCCCTGGAACAGGGTGTCGCCGGTGAAGACGGTGCCCAGCCCGGGCGCGTACAGGCAGACCGCGCCCGGCGCGTGGCCCGGGGTGTGCAGCACCGTCAGCTCGGTGCCGGCCACCTCGATCCGCTGGCCGTCGGCCAGTTCGCCGTCCGGCAGCCGCTCGGGGTGGGTGAGCTTCCACAGCGGCAGGTCGTCGGGGTGCAGCAGGATCGGCGCACCGGTGCGGGCGGCGAGGGCCGGGGCCGCGTCGATGTGGTCGTTGTGCGCGTGGGTGGAGACGATCGCCAGCAGCCGGCGCCCGCCGAGCGCGGCCTCGATGGCCTCGGCGTCGTGGGCGGCGTCGATCACCACCGCCTCCTCGTCGTTCCCGACGATCCAGACGTTGTTCTCCACCTCCCAGCTGCCGCCGTCGAGTTCGAAGGTCCCGGCGGTCACCAGCCGGTCGATGCGCGCCGTGCCGCTCTCGCTCACAGGACCACCACCGAGCGGAGGACGTCGCCCTGGTGCATGCGCTCGAAGGCCTGCTCCACCTTGTCGAGCTCGATGGTCTCGGTGACGAAGGCGCCGAGGTCCAGGCGGCCCTGGAGGTAGAGGTCGATCAGCATCGGGAAGTCCCGCGAGGGCAGGCAGTCGCCGTACCAGGAGGACTTCAGCGCGCCGCCGCGGCCGAAGACGTCGAGCAGCGGCAGCTCCAGCGTCATCTCCGGGGTCGGCACGCCGACCAGGACGACGGTGCCGGCCAGGTCGCGGGCGTAGAAGGCCTGCTTGTAGGTCTCCGGCCGGCCGACCGCCTCGACCACGACGTCCGCGCCGTTGCCGCCGGTCAGCTCGCGGATCGCCTCGACCGGGTCGGTGGTGCGGGAGTTGACGGTGTGGGTGGCGCCCAGCTTGCGGGCGGTCTCCAGCTTGCGGTCGTCGATGTCCACGGCGATGATCTTCGCCGCGCCCGCCAGCCGGGAGCCCATCACGGCCGCGCCGCCGACGCCGCCGCAGCCGATCACCGCGACCGAGTCGCCCCGGCCGACGTTGCCGGTGTTGATCGCGGCGCCGAGGCCCGCCATCACGCCGCAGCCCAGCAGGCCGGCGACGGCCGGCTCGGCGGCCGGGTCCACCTTGGTGCACTGGCCGGCCGCGACCAGGGTCTTCTCGGCGAACGCGCCGATGCCCAGCGCCGGGGACAGCTCGGTGCCGTCCAGCAGCGTCATCTTCTGCTTGGCGTTGTGGGTGTCGAAGCAGTACTGCGGGCGGCCCCGCCTGCACGCGCGGCACTGGCCGCACACCGCGCGCCAGTTGAGGACCACGAAGTCACCGGGCTCGACCTCGGTGACGCCCTCGCCGACCGACTCCACGATGCCCGCAGCCTCGTGGCCGAGCAGGAACGGGAACTCGTCGTTGATGCCGCCCTCCCGGTAGTGGAGGTCGGTGTGGCAGACGCCGCACGCCTGGATCCGGACCACCGCCTCGCCCGGGCCAGGGTCCGGCACCACGATCGTGGTCACCTCCACGGGAGCGCCCTTGGCGCGCGCGATGACTGCCTTGACCTGCTGGGGCATCCGATTCCACCTCCGTCGGCCGGTGCGACTCTGCACCGGCGTGACCTGCGACAAAAGACTGCAAGACGAACTGCCCACGAAGCGTATCGCCCACCCGGCCGACCTCCTGCGGAGCGCCCGGGGCGATCCGGTGTGACGCCGTGTGATACGGCTCACCGAACGTGTCGACGGCGGCTTCGACACCGTTCGACGGCCCGGCACTCCCGGCACTCCCGGCGCCGCCCCGACGGCTCACGCACGCTCAGTCGGCATGTGCCCGCCGGGTATCCGCCGAGGGCCCGGCGACAACCCGGCGCGGCGGAGGCGACGGGGGCGCGCAAGTGGCACTGAGCGCCTGTCAGCCCCCCTCGAAGTGCCCGGAAAGCACCGGCGTTGGCTGGAAGTGCCGCAGACGGGCGACCGCCGCCCACGTACGGTCGTAGCTGAGACGGTCCACGCGATCACGCTCAGCACACCCGCACCACCCGTCGGCGCGCGACCGCGAGCCGACCGCGCCGGGTGCGCACCGACCGTGTGCGCCCGCACATTTCGCGCCACCCCCTCCGCAGGAGCCCGACCGAACCCGGCCCGTGTCGAGCCGCCAGCCGGCCGCATCACCCGTCCCCCGCCCCGCACCATCCCCGGATTCACCCTCCGTCGGGTCGCGTTCCGCGGCCCACCACCCTGGAGTCTGGAGTACGGATGTCCACCGAGAACAGTGCGACCAGCGCCGGCCCCGCCCCGCTCCCCCCGCTCCCCCCGCTGCACTGCATCCGCCTGCTCGAACCCGGCCCGCCCCGCCTCGCCGCGCTGCCCACCGGCACGCCGGTCTGGCTGGTCAGCCGACACGCCGACGTGCGCCAGGTGCTGACCGACCCGCGGCTGGGCCGCGCCCCGCTCTACGCGCCGGACGCCCCGCCGATCACGGTCACGCCCAACATCCTGGACGACCCCGACGGCATGCTGAACATCGACGGCACCGAGCACCAGCGGCTGCGCCGCACCGTGCAGCGCGCCTTCACCCCGCGCGCCATCGAACGCTGGCGGCCCTGGGTGGCCTCGGTGGTCGAGTCGCTGATCGACGAGCTGATCGACCACGGCTCCCCCGCCGACATCATCGCCGCCTACTCCCGCCCGCTGCCGGTCGCGGTGATCAGCCGGCTGATGGGCCTGGACCACCTGGACGGCAAGCGGCTCGCACACTGGAGCGACCACGCGCTCTCCGCCACCGCCTACAGCGCCGAGGAGATCGTCACGGCGATGACCGAGTTCGCCGCCTTCGGCGCCGAAGTGATCGCCGAGCGCCGGGCCGCCCCCGGCGACGACCTGGTCAGCGGCCTGCTCGCGGCCGCCGCCGACGACGGATCGATCACCGAGGGCCAGCTGGTCCTGCTGGTCATCGGCCTGGTCGTGGCCGGGCACGAGACCACCATGACCAGCCTCGGCAACGCCCTGGTCTACCTGCTCCAGGACGACCGTGAGGCCTGGCAGCGGCTCGCCTCCGACGAGGCCGGCGCCACCGTCGCGACCGAGCAGCTGCTGCGCGCCGTCCCGCTCGGCGACCGCAAGGAGCAGATGCCCGGACTGCTGCGCCGCGCCGTCGAGGACGTCGAGATCGGCGGCGTGGTCATCCCGGCCGGCAGCGTGGTCGCCGCCGACCCGGCCGCCGCCAACCACGACCCGGAGGTGTTCGCCGGGGACCTGCACACCGAGCTGTTCTCCCCGCTGGCCGGCCCCACGCTCACCTTCGGCGCCGGACCGCACCACTGCCTGGGCGCCTGGCTGGCCCGGATGGAGCTGGAGCTGGCCCTCCACCGGCTGGCCCGCCGGCTGCCCGCCCTGCGGCTGGCCGACCCGGTCGAGCGGATCGACTGGCGGCGCGGCCTGCTCACCCGCAGCCCGAACTCGCTGCAGGTGGCCTGGTGACGGGCCGCGCGGACACCGAGCCGGTGGTCGTCCGGGTCGACCGGGACCGCTGCATCGGCTCCGGGATGTGCGCCCTCAGCGCCCCCGACTCGCTGGTCCTCGGCGCCGACGGGCTGGCCGCGCCGCTGGCCGCGTACGCCGACGGCGGCGCGGAGTTGACCGACGGGCTGAGCGAGGCGGTGGACTACTGCCCGGTCGAGGCGCTCAGCCTCCACTCGGCCCGCGGCGGCTACCGGATCGCCCCCGCGGAGTGAGTCCGCCCCGGTGGTGCCCGCCGCGACGAACCGCGGCGGGCACCACCGGGAACGCCTCGACCGGCAGGGGCGATCAATGAGCCCGGCTCATGGGTCGATGAGCTCATCGATCTTGTTCGGCCCTTCCGCCGGCTGGTGAGCTGGCCGCATGACAAACGCCGAAACCCTGGCCCCACCGGCCGGTTCACCGACCGCCCCGCACCGCTGGTCCCCGGTCCTCGCCGTCGCGCTCGCCACCTTCACCGTGGTGTCCTCCGAGATGATGCCGGTCGGCCTGCTCACCCCGATGTCCCACAGCCTCGGGGTCACCGACGGCGTCACCGGCCTCTCCCTCACCATCACCGGCCTGATCGCCGCCGTCCTCTCCCCCTTCGCGCCACTGCTCGTCGGGCCGCGCGACCGCCGCACCGTCCTGGTCGTCTTCATGCTGTTGCTCGGCCTGGCCGACGCGGTGACGGCGATGGCGCCGAACTTCGCGGTGCTGGCCGCGGGCCGCGTCCTGCTCGGCGCCGCCATGGGCATCGTCTGGGGCCTCGCCGCGAGCCTCGGCCCGCGCCTCGCCGACGGGCCGCGCATCGCGCTCGCCATGACACTGATCTTCTCCGGCGTCTCCATCGCCTCGGTCCTCGGCGTCCCGCTGGGCACCTACCTGGCCGCACTCCTCGACTGGCGCGCCGCGTTCTGGGCGCTCGCCCTGCTCGGTGCCGCCTCCGCCGCCGTGCTCGCCGCCACCCTGCCCGCGCTGCCCGTACCCGAGCGCGGACGGCTCGGCGGGCCGGCCGGCGCCCTGCGCCACCGGGGCGTCGCCGCCGGGACCGCGATCACCGCCTTCGTCGTGCTCGGCCACTTCGCCGGCTACACCTACGTCCGCCCGGTCCTCGAAGCCGACGCGGGCCTGAGCAGCGGCGCGATCGCCGCCTGCCTGCTGGTGTACGGACTCGCGGGCGTCGCCGGGAACTTCACCCTCGGCCCGCTGTCCGGGCGCCGCCCGAAGACCGCCGTCACCCTCGCGCTCGCCGGCGTCACGGTGGCCGCCGCCCTGCTCGCCTACGCCACCGGCGTCGTCACCGTACTGCTCGTCCTGGTCGTCTGGGGCGCCTCGTACGGCGGGGTGTCGGTCTCCACCCAGACCTGGGTCCGGATCGCCGACCCGGCCCGGATCGAGGCCTCCGCGGCGGTCTGGGCGGGCGTGTTCAACGCGAGCATCGCGCTCGGCTCCTTCGCCGGCGGCCTCGTCGTCGACCGGGCCGGGACCCACGCCGTGCTGCTCACCGCGGCCGCGCTGGCGGCCGCCGGGCTGCTGCTCACCCTGCTCTCCCGGCCGCACCACGGCGGGCCGAGCGGGCGGTAGCCCGGCGGCTCAGTCGACGTGCCCGGCCAGCAGCTCGACGAACCCGGCCGCCAGCCGGTGCGGGCGCCGCTCGTGCTGGACCACCTGCAGCGCGGTCGGCTCCAGCTCGGGCACCGGCAGGAAACGGATGTCCGGCCGCCGGACGTACGTCGTGCTGCGCTCACAGAGCAGCAGGCCCTGGCGGGTACCGGCCACCATCGACAGGCCCGCCTGGAGGGTGGCCGCACCCGCCGAGTAGGCCAACTCCCGCCCGTCCGGCGTCCGCCGGGGCGCGTTCGCCAGCCGCCAGTACTCGGGCGCCGGGCCGCGCGGCTCGATCAGCGGCATGGCGGCCAGCTCGGCGGCGCTCACCCCGTCCGCCCCGCCGGGGCTCCGCGCGGCGGAGACCGCCACGTACACCGGCTGCCGGGAGAACTCCATCAGCACCTCGAGCCCCGGCTCCCGGCACGGGGCGAGCACGATCGCCAGGTCGACCTCGCCCCGGGCGAGGTGCGAGAACGGGTCCGCCCACGGCAGTTCGACCAGGTGCGCGGCGCCCTCCGGCAGGCTCGCGACCACCCGGGCGACGGGCTCGTACACCGCGCACTGGAAGCCCAGCCGCAGCGGCCTCGCCGTCGCGGCCCCGGCCCGGGCGGCGTCGTAGCCGTCCCTGAGCCGTTCGAAGGCGGGCACCACCTGCTCGGCCAGCGCCCGCCCCAGCTCGGTCAACTCGACCCGGCGGCTGGTCCGTCGGAACACCGGGGCGCCGATCCGGCTCTCCAGGCGCTTGATCAGCTGGGAGACCCGCCCCTGCGAGACGCCGAGGAGCTCCGCCGTCCGCCCGAAGTGCAGCTGGTGGACGAGGACGGAGAAGCACTCCAGCTCCTGCAGCGGCAGCTCGGGCAGGACGGCGGAGGCTGCGAGGGCCGAGGGCGGTCGTTCCACCTCGGCAGTCTACGTCCGGCTACCCGGCCGCTCCGCAGGCCAGGACGGCGCGCAGCTCGGCGGCCGGATCTCCCTCGTGGTACGGGCGTTCGCTCGGCTCGATGTGGTCCAGGAACTCCTGGTAGCGCAGGGCGTAGGACAGGTGGTAGAGCGGCTCGGCGAGTTCGAGGGCGCGTCGCGGGTCGGAGCCGGGGGCGTGGCGCAGCCAGGCCTCCGTCCAGACCCGGGCGTGGTGCTGCCAGGCCTCCTCGCCGAGGTAGGCGCGGGGGCGCAGCCCGTCCAGGGCGGGGTGGCCGAGGCAGGAGTCCGCGTAGTCGACGACCACCGTGCGGGTGCCGTCGGAGCGCCAGTTGCCGGGGTGGAAGTCGCCGTGCAGCAGGGTCTCGGGCAGGCCGCAGTCGGCGAGCCGGTCCAGCAGGCCGGGAAGGCCGGCGGCGAAGCCGGCCAGGGCGTCAAGTTCCGCGGGCGTCAGGTCGGTCTCCTCGGCGAGCCGGTCCAGCAGGGCCGTCAGCTGGGCGGCCAGGACGCGGGGGGTGCGGTCGCGCAGGCCGGCCAGGTCGCCCGGGCGGTCGGCGAGCGCGGCCTGGGCGGCGACCAGCCGGGGGACGACGTCGGCGACCGTCCCGGCGGACGGGCTCCAGCAGTCCTCGCCGGGGACGTGGTCGAGCAGCAGCCGCCCACCGGAGGCGTGGGCGGCGAGGACGGTCGGCACGAGCGCGCGGTCGACGCTGCCGAACAGCGCGATGACCCGGGCCTCGTCGGCGTTGAAGGCGGGCGTCGTGGTCTTCAGCCAGGCGTCGACGCCACCGGCGGTGGGGAGGCGGAAGAGCCCGGAGAGGTTCCAGGTCCGGATCTGCCGCGCGGGCGCGGCCGGTGCGCGGCCGACGGCGGCCAGCTCCGTCCGCGCCCAGGCCAGTGCCGCCCGCAGCCCCGCGGGCGTGGCCCAGGCGGCGCGGCGTTCGGCAGGCCCGAGCAGCGCGGCCGTCCCGGCTTCCTGGGGGCGGGAGTCGAGCGCCTTCGGCCGCTCGAGCGCCTCGGCGTGGTAGCGCACCCGCCCGCCGTGGCCCTGGTCCTCGCTCCGCCCGTCGACCAGCCGCGCCACCAGCACCGGTACGCCGACCGCCTCCGTCGCCCGCGCGACCACCTCGTCCACGGAGGACCACCAGCCGGGCTCCACCTCGAAGGGGCCCAACTGGCCGAAGTACTCGTCGCCGTAGGTGAGATCGACCGTCACGGTCCGGTTGCTCGCTCGCTGCATCGGAGCAGCTTCGCCGACGGGGTCGGGCCGACGCCAACGGTTTTCCGGCCGCACCGGCCGCACCGGCCGCACCGACCGCACCGACCGCACCGACCGCACCGACCGCACCGACCGCACCGACCGCACCGACCGCACCGACCGGAGGATCGCCGCCCGGGCCCGCTCGCGTTCCGCCGCTGCCGCCGCCTGCTCCCGGTCGGACGCGAACAGAAGCCGGACGGCCAACCCGTCGAGGGCCTCGGCCATCGCCTCCCGCCACTCGGCGAGGCTGCCCGGGTCACCGCTGTCGGGCTTGTGTGACCGCACCGAACGGAACTGACGGAGCGCTTGCCTGAGCGCGGGGTCGAGCACGCGGACTTCTTTCACGCGGTGGCCTTCTCCGCCCCGGGCACGGCGGCCCACCGGCCCCGCCCGGAGCCGGCCCGGGCCGATGGCACGGCGATCGGGCACGGTGGTGCCGATGTCGAGGAGCCCCGGGGCGAGGGCGAGCTGGTCGTGGCGCAGCCCCCGCCCCGAGGCCGGCGCGCCGTACTAACCGATGGCCACCGCGGTGCCCGAGACCCGCACCCGGGTGTCCTCGGCCCGCAGTTCGACCCGCAGCAGGCCCGGACGGCCCAGGTCGTCGCCCTGGTGGAGCGTCAGCACCGCCGGGGCGCCCACCGCGCCGAGCTCCCGCAGGTACGCGCCGAAGGCGGCCGCGGCGGCGCCGGTGGCCGGGTCCTCGACCACGCCGCCGACCGGGAACGGGTCGCGGACGTGGAAGACCTCGGGGCCCTGCCGCCAGGCGAGCTGCAGGGTGGTCAGGTCGCGGGCACGCATGAAGTCGGCGAGGCCGTCGAAGTCGTAGTCGAGCCGGGCCAGCCGCTCGCGGGTGGCGACCGGCAGGACGAGGTGCCGGGCGCCCGCGTAGGCGACGCGGGGCGGCAGGGCCGGGTCGAGGTCGGCGGCGGACCAGCCGAGCAGGGCGAGCGCCCGCGCCACGTCGGCCGCCGGCACATCCTCGACCTTGGGCTCGACGCTGGTGAGGGTGGCGCGCAGCAGCCCGTCGGCTCCGCGCTCGACCTCGACCGGGACTTCCCCGGCCGCGGTCTCGAAGAGGTACTTCCCGGGGCCGGTGCGCTCGGCGACGGCGACGGCGGAGCCGACCGTGGCGTGGCCGCAGAACGGCACCTCGGCGAGCGGGCTGAAGTACCGCACGCGGTAGGACCCTTCGGCCGGGCCGGCGGTCAGGAAGGCGGTCTCGGAGTAGCCGACCTCGGCGGCGATGGCGAGCATCCGCTCGTCGGTCAGCCCGGTGGCGTCGAGCACCACGCCGGCCGGGTTGCCGCCCTCGGGGCGGGTGGCGAAGGCGGCGTAGCGGAGGATCTCAGGAGCGGCGTCGGTCATGATCGGACGAACGCGCCGGGTGCGCGGGCTGTTCCCGCTCACCGCAGCACCGCCTCCAGGAAGTCCGTGCCGAGCCGGGCGCTGCCCGCCAGGTCGAGTTCGTAGAGCATGTACCGCCCGCGCCGCCGGGTGGTCAGCAGTCCAGCCTTGCGCAGCACGGCCAGGTGACGGGACACCTCGGGCGCGCTGAGCTGCCAGGCGGAGGCCAGTTCGCCGGTGGTGTGCGGGCCGCGGGCCATGGTCCGGGCGAGGCGCAGCCGCACGGGGTGGGCGAGGGCCTCCAGGCGCTGCTGGACGAGGGCGAGCGAGACGGGCTCGGGCAGGCCCGCCTCGGCGACGGGGTACTGGAGTACGGGCCGCCAGCCGCGGGCGTGCACCACCAGCAGGTGCGGGCGGCCGAAGGCGGTGGGGACGAAGGTGACGCCCCCGGCGTCGGTACCGCTGGTGGTGTTGTCCTGGAGCTTGTCGATGACGATCCGGCGCCGGCCGTCCCCGCCCTGGTCGAGGGCGACGGACGGCGAGACGTCGGCGAGCGCCTCGGCGAGGCCGCGGCGGGCGAGCAGGTCGGCCTTGCGCCGGGCGTCGGCGGCGAGGTCGGGCAGGACGCGCTGCCAGGCGTCGGCGAAGAACGCGGACCGGCAGTCCTCCAGCATCCGCCGCACCAGGGCCCGGACGGCCGGCGGGTCGGCGAGGAGCCGGTCGGCGAAGGCGGCCTGCCGGGGGCCGCGGGCGAGGGCGAGTTCCCGGGCGCGCTCGTTGGCGACCGGGTCAGTGAGCGGGGAGCCCATCCGGCGGGTGAGCCGGGAGGAACCGCAGGTGGTGACGAGGGCGGCGGCGACGTACAGCTCGTCGTCGATCCGGTCGACGGCGTCGAGCTCCTCGTCGAGGGTGGCACCGGGCAGGCCGGGGACGAGGAAGTCGGCGCGCGAGGAGCGCCAGAGGAAGTCGGCCTCCAGCAGTCGTTCGGACAGCTCGGGCGGGATCACGGTGGTGGTGGAGCCGGCCCAGCCGTGCAGCGCGGGGTGGTGCGCGGGCTCGGCGAGCACGTGCAGCATGGCGTTCAGCTCGGCCAGCGGGGACGGCGCGAAGAGCAGGCGTTCCTCGGGCAGACCGGTGATGTCGATCGTCAGGCTCATGCGCCCGCCCCGCCGCACTCGGCGGGGGCGTTCGCCCGCCCGCTGCTCCCGATGACGTGCTCGCTTCGCTCACTCACGACGACGATGCTGTCACCCCTGCCGGAACGGCCGTGCGCCGATTGACGGGAAGCGTCAATCCGCGTGCCAGGCGGTCCGGTCCGGGCGGACGGTACCGGCCATGAGCCTGATCAGGGAGAAGTCCGTCCACGACCACGCCGCCGGCCCCGGCGAGCCGCCCGCCGCGCCGACCGGTACCGGCCGCCGGGGACCGTCCGCGCTGCTGGGCCCGCTGACCGCCGCCGGTGGGCCCCGGTACGCCGTCGCGCTGGTGGTGGACGCGGTGGGCGGCGGGCTGCTGCGGCCGTTCCTGCTGCTGTACGGCGTCGGCATGCTGCACCTGAGCGCGGGCGCGGCCGGGCTGGCGCTGTCCGCGGGGATGGTGGCGGGCCTGCTGGCGGTACCGCTGACCGGGCGGTGGATCGACCGCGGCGCCCGGACCCTGCCCGCCGCCGTCACCCTGCTGCTGCGGGCGGCGGGTGCGCTGGCCCTGCTGCTCGCGGACGGCCTGCCGGGCTTCACGGCGGCGGCGGTGCTGTTCGGGGTGGGCAGCCAGTCCTGGCCGACCACCCACGCGGCGGTGGTGAGCACCTTGACGGAGGGCCGGCTGCGGGACGCGGCGCTGGCCGCCGGGCGGTCGCTGCGCAACGCCGGTCTGGGCGCGGGCGCGCTGCTGGCCACCGTGGCGGTGAGCGGCGGGGCGGGCGCGATCCGGCTGCTGGCCGGGGTGACGGGCGTGGCCTGCCTGGGCGCGGCCGGGCTGGTGGGCTCGCTGCGGGTGCGGGCGCCGCGCCAGGACCGGCCGGCGGACTCGCCGGAGCGGGCGCAGCCGCTGCGCCGGATCACCCTGCTGAGCCTCGCCAACCTGCCGTACGCGTTCTGCTTCGACGTGCTGGAGGTGGCGCTGCCCGTGCTGCTGGTGCTGCGGTTGCACGCCTCGCCGGCCTGGTCCTCGGGCATCTTCGTCGGCAACACGGTGCTGGTGATCGCCCTGCAGCTGGCGCTGGTGCTGCGGCTGGCGGACCGTTCGCGGCACGCCGTCCTCGCCGCCTCGGGGGTGCTGCTGGCGGTGTCGTACCTGGGCTTCTGGGCGGCCGGCTCGGTGGGCGGCGTGCCGGGGACGGTGGGCATCGCGGCGGTCTCGGTGCTGTACACGCTGGGTGAGATCCTCTACACCGGCTCGGGCACCGCGCTGGTGACGGCCGTCGCCCCGCCGCACCTGCTGGGGCGGGCGCTGGCGCGGTGGGAGCTGTCGGCGGGCGTGGGCCGGGCGGCGGCGCCGGCCGTGCTGACGGCGCTGCTCGCGGTCGGCTCCGGGGCGCTGTGGGGGTCGCTCGCCGCGGCGACTGCGCTGGGGGCGCTCGCGGCGCTGCGGCTGGGCCGGGCGCGCTGACCGGCGGCGGCGCCGGTCGATCGGACGCGGCGGCTCCGTCCCGGTGGGATGATCGGCGCCATGGCCCTGACCCCGCACCAGCGGCACCTCCGTGACCGGATCATGGCCGCCGAGGTGACCGCCCCGCCGGAGCCGTGGCGGCCGGTCGGCCGTGGGGTGCTCGCGGTCGGCGGACTGATCGGCATCGGCTTCGCCGTCCACCCGGAGAGCGGGCACGACCTGGTGCTGACGGTCTCGCACGGCGGCCACGGCCTGTTCGACGCGGTGACCGGCCTCAAGCTGGCGCGCGACCACGAGCCCGTCGAGGACCCGGACGGCCCGGACCTCGCCTGCCCCGGCCTCGGCCAGGTCGCGGACGTGCGCGTCCCGGTGGCGGGGCTGTGGGGCGGTGGGCTGCACACCGCCGCCGAGGGCGGCTGGCACGTCAGCGTGGCCGCCCCGGAGTGGCCGCACCACCGGGTGCTGCTCGCCAGCGGGCGGGGGCCGTGGGAGGGCGAGCACGGCGAGAGCTGGTGGCTGGTCCTGGACGCCGACCGGTCCACCTTCCGGGCGGCCGGCTTCTCCCCGACCGGCCGGACCCTCGCGGTGGCCACCAGCAGCGACCTCACGCTCTGGACCCGCTGCTAGGGCCTGTCCCGCCGCTCCTTCCCTGGCCCGTCCGGCTTCCGGATGCGGACGGCACGCCGAGCGCCGATGCTGGCGGCGAGGCGTGCGCGGCCCGAGGAAGGAAGCCACAACGTGAGTGCCCTCGACTTCGAGATCATCGACAGCCCCGACAGCTCGCTCAACAAGACCTCCGTCCTGGTCACCGGCCCCCACGACGCCCTGCTGGTGGACGCCGGGTTCACCCGCTCCGACGGGCGCCGGCTGGTGGAGCGGGTCAGGGCGAGCGGCAGACGGCTGACCACCGTCTTCGTCAGCCACGGCGACCCGGACTTCTACTTCGGCGCCCAGGAGGTCCAGGCCGCCTTCCCGCAGGCCCGCTTCGTGGCCACCGCCTCGACCGTCGAGCACATCCAGGAGACGTACGAGGCCAAGCTGCGCGCCTGGGCGCACCTGGGCCCCGAGCTGCCCACCCGGCTGGTGCGGCCCGAGGTGCTGCACGGTGACGAGCTGGTCTTCGAGGGCCACCGCTTCGAACTGCGCGGCGCCGACTTCCACCTGCCGGACCGGCACTACCTCTGGCAGCACCACCACCGCGCCGTGCTGGGCGGGGTGCTGCTCTTCGAGGGCCTGCACGTGTGGACCGCCGACACCCCCACCTCCGCTCAACGGGCCGCGTGGATCGACCTGTTGGACGGCATCGAGGCACTCCATCCGACCTGGGTCGCGGCCGGCCACCGGATCGCCGGCGCGCCCACCGACCTGAACGCCGTCGACCACACCCGCGCCTACCTGCGCGCCTTCGAGACCGAGATCGGCCGGGCCGCGGACGCGGACGCCGCCAAGGAGGCGCTGGAGCGGCGGTTCCCGAAGCTGGGGCTGCGGATCGCGGTGGACATCGGCACCAAGGTCGTCATGGGCGAGATGGCCTGGGGGTGAGCGGGCGGTGATCGAGATCCCCAGGGACGTCGCGTCCTTCGCCGAGTCGCCCGCCCCCGCCGACGTGGTGCGCCGCCAGTACCTGGCCTCCGCCCGGGGCGACCTGGCCGCGCTGCGCACCACCCTGGCCGAGGACGTGGAGTGGACCGAGATGGCCGGCTTCCCGCTGGCCGGCACCTACCGCACGCCGAAGGGCGTCACCGCCAACGTGATGGAGCGGCTGGCCGCCGAGTGGGACGACTGGACGGCGCACGACGACACCTACGTGGTCGACGGGGAGACGGTGGTGGTGCTGGGCCGGTACACGGCCGTCCACAAGGCCACCCGGAAGCCGCTGGCGGTCCGGGTCGCCCACCGCTTCACCGTGCGCGGCGGGCGGATCGTCCGCTTCGAGCAGTTCACCGACACCGCGCTGGTCAGGGAGGCGATGACGGCGTGAGGCCCGCCGTGGCCCACCGAGGCCCACGTTCACCCGTACGGGCGAGCGCGGTGCGGCGCGCCCGGCGCGGTCTCGACAGACCACCCGGACGGCGGCAGGCTGGGCCCGACCACGGCCGGAGAACGAGGAGTCGAGCATGGCGGGCACGGACACCGGGACCAGCGGAGCGGGCGGGCGGGAGCGCCCGGTCGTCATCGTCGGGGCGTCCCTGGGCGGTGCGAAGGCGGCCGAGGCGCTGCGCGAGGCCGGGTACCGGGGCGGCATCGTCCTGATCGGCGAGGAGCACGAGCGCCCCTACGAGCGGCCGCCGCTGTCCAAGGGCTACCTACAGGGCAAGACGCCCCGGGAGAAGATCTACGTCCACCCGCCGCAGTGGTACGCGGAGCACGACGTCACGCTGCGGCTGGGCACGGCGGTGGCCTCGATCGACCCGGCCGGGCACACCGTGACGCTCACCGACGACGGCGAGGTGGAGTACGGCAAGCTGCTGCTGACCACCGGCTCGGTGCCGCGCCGGCTGCCGGTGCCCGGCGCGGACCAGGACGGGGTGCTCTACCTGCGCCGGGTCGAGGACAGCGACCGGATCAAGGCGGCGCTGCGGCCGGGGGCCCGGATCGCGGTGATCGGCGCGGGCTGGATCGGGCTGGAGGTGGCGGCCGCGGCGCGGGAGGCGGGCGCCGAGGTGACGGTGCTGGAGGCGCTCGAACTGCCGCTGCTGCGGGTGCTCGGCCGGGAGGTCGCCCAGGTCTTCGCCGACCTCCACCGGGAGCACGGCGTGGACCTGCGCTTCGGCGTCAAGGTGGCCGAACTGACCGGCGACGGCGGCACGGTGAGCGGTGTGCGGCTCGCCGACGGGACCACCGTGGCGGCCGACGCGGTGGTCGTCGGCATCGGCATCGCCCCCGCCACCGGCCTGGCCGAGGCGGCCGGCCTGGAGGTCGACAACGGCGTCAAGACCGACCAGCACCTGCGGACCTCGGACCCGGACGTCTACGCGGCCGGTGACGTCGCCAACGCCTACCACCCGCTGTTCGGCCGGCACGTGCGGGTCGAGCACTGGGCCAACGCGCTCAACCAGCCGCAGACCGCCGCCCGCGCGCTGCTCGGGCAGCCGGACGCGGTGTACGACCGTGTCCCCTACTTCTTCACGGACCAGTACGACCTCGGCATGGAGTACGTCGGCTACGTCGAACCGGACGGCTACGACCGGGTGGTGTTCCGCGGCGACCCGGCCGCCCGCGAGTTCATCGCGTTCTGGCTCTCCGGCGGCCGGGTGCTCGCGGGGATGAACGTCAACGTCTGGGACGTCACCGACCCGATCCGCGAACTGGTGCGCTCGGGGCGGGTGGTGGACGCCGAGGCGCTGGCCGACCCGAACGTTCCGCTCGACTCGCTGTAGTCGGCGAGCCGAATCGGTCAGCTGAATCGGTCGGCCGGACCGGTCAGCCGACGGGGATGCCGGGGTTCACCAGGCCCCGGCCCCCGGTGACGGTGTTGCCCGCGCCGATCGTGACCTTGCACTTCGCCGCGTCGTAGTTGGTCACGTGGATCGCGTACCGGTCCGGCCCGGTGGCGCCGCTGAGGTCGGAGCGGTTGCCGCGGAAGACGGTGCCGCAGCCCCAGCCCGGCTGGAGGCTGTGGGTCTGGTAGCCGTCGTTCGTGGTGCGCCGGCCGGTGTTGTTCTCGATGACGTAGCCGTTGCCCTTCACGTCGACCCAGGAGTCGTCCGAGTGGCTCCCGGTGAGGCCGTCGCCGTCGAAGGTGTTGCCGGAGACCAGGCCGCCGGTGGTGCCCTCCTTGAGGTCGACGTTCTCGCCGCCGATGTTCGGGCCGAAGGTGTTGCCGGTGATCTGCACGTGGTCGCTGCGGTCGGTCAGGGTGTTGGCGGTGCCGACGTAGACGCCCTCGCCCATGCCGTCCCCGCTCAGGCCGGTGTCGTGGACGCGCGAGTCGCGCAGTGTGCCGTAGGCGCTGGAGTTGCGGAAGTGCACGCCCTCCATGGTGGTGTGGTGGACCGTCACGCCGTCCAGGAGCACGTGGTTCGCGGCGTCGGCCATGATGCCCTTCTGGCCGCCGGTGACGGTCAGCCCCTGGACGGTCCAGTAGCTCGCGCCGTCGAGGTGGAGGCCGTAACCGCCACCGCTGGGGGCGGTGAGGACGGCCTTCGCCGAGCCGGTGAGGGTGATCCGGGCGGCCGCGGTGCCGGGGGTGGTGGCCTTGAAGTTGCCGGAGTAGGTGCCGTCGGCGAGCTGGATGGTCTGGCCGGGCGCGGCGGCGGCGAGCGCGCTCTGGAGCTGCTTGGTGGTGCCGACCTTGACCACGGTCGCCTTGACCACGGCCGTGGGGGCGGCGGAGCCGGCGGCGACGGCCGTGGGGGCGGCCGAACCGAGGGTGAGGACGGTGAGAGCGGCGAGGAGGACGGGGACGGCGGGGCGCTGGGTCACGGACGGTGCTCCTTGCGGTGGTCGGGGCCGGCCGGGGTGACGGAGGCCGGTGGTGACAGGAACATGCCGTCGCCAGGGTGGACTGGACCATTCCGGGGCGTCAAGGGTGCCTCGTCCGCGTGATACTGGAGCCCTGGGGGGAGTCGCGGGAGTCCCAGCACTCCCTGCGGGCACGGAGTCTCGGACAGGGAGGCGGCGATGGGCGGCACGGCCGGGTTCGCCGTGGTGGTGTTCGGTGCGCTGGGCGGCGTGGTCGCCTACCTCGCCGGGGCGGTCGGCCTGCGCGAACTGCGGCGGCTGCGCCGGGTCGGCGTCCCGGCACGGGCGCTGGTGCGCGAGCGGGCCCCGGTACCGGAGGACCGCGCGTTGCCACCGCGGCCGCTGCTCCAGTTCGAGACCGAGGACGGCCGGGTGGTCGAGGTCTTCTCCCCCGTCCCCTCCACCACTCGCCACCCGCTGCCGGACGGCGGCTTCGTCCCGGTGCGCTACGACCCGGCGGACCCGCGGCAGATCCTGGTCGACGGGCGGGAACGCGCGGGGCTGGAGTACGGGTTCCTCGCGCTCGGGGTGCTGGTGGTGCTCGGCTCGATCACCCTCGGCGCCACGGTGCTCTGACCGGATGACGCGGTGCTCCGACCGGGCCCCCGGGACGGTGCGTCGGGCGGGCCGGGCGGGCCACGCGGTTCGGTGCGCGGCCCGCCCGCCCGCTCAGACGGTGGCGGCGGTGGTCGCCGCCACCGTCGCCGCGGTGGTGACGGCGGCCATGGTGAGCTGCATGTTCCGGATCGCCTCGCGGACCGACTCGGCGGCCCCGTCCCCGGCGGCGATCTCGGCGAAGCGCGGCTCGACCTGCTTGCGGGGCAGTTCGGGGAAGGCCAGCCGGTGCAGCCGGGAGCCGTGCAGCAGGGCCACCAGGGCGGCGGTGCGCAGGCCCGGCTCCGCGCCGTTCAGCACCGTGGCGGCGAGCCGCTCGCGCAGTTCGCGCTCCACGCCGCCGTCCGCCTCCGGGTAGCGGCGGACCGGGAAGATGCCGAGCGCGCGGCGCCGCTCCTCGACCACCAGGCCGCGCTCGCACAGCCGCGCGACGGTGTCGGCGACGGCCGTGGCACGGTCCTTGGTCAGCCAGTCGGCCGCCTTGGCCTTGCCGGTGCGGCGCCCCGCGGCCCACTCGTCGAGCCGGGCCAGCCGACCGTCCAGCAGCGGCTCGCCGGTCGGGGTCCGGTCGGCGACGGTGAGCCGGCCGTCCTCGATCGCGACCCGCTCGGCCAGCACCAGCTCGGCCAGGATGCCGCCCGCGGCGGCCCAGGCGGCGGTGGCGGCGTCCTTCGCCACGCCGGACTCGTCGTCCAGCGAGAGCAGCATCAGCTCCTCGGCGAGGGTGACGTGCATCGGGTGCCCCTTCCTCTCGGTACCGCGGCTCGCTGCGCCGACGGCGCCTCAACCGCGCAGTGCTTCGACCAGGCGCCGGGCCCTGGTGTCCTCCTCGAGCAACGCCCGGAGCAGTCGATCAGTGCCCTGACCTGCGACGTCGGCGAGGTAGGCCTCGACCGAGCGGGGGTCGGCGGGCAGCGTCACCCCGCCGGAGTCCAGTGCGGCGTGCGCCCGGGCGTAGTCGAGGCCGAGCCCGGCGAGCAGTTCGACGGCGCCGCCCTCCTGCGCCAACTGCGGCTCGTGGCGGGCCACTTCGTGCACGGCCAGCAGGGCGAGCAGGACGTGCTCGGTGCCGGGCGTCCGGCGCCCGAGGCGCTCGGCCTGGGCGTCGGCCTCCGACCGGATCCAGGCCGCCGGACCGGAGGAGCCCGGCCGCAGCACGCGCTTCCAGCGCGGCGCGGGGTGCGCGCGGCGGGCCAGCATCGCCTCCCGGGTGGGGCGCAGCAGCGGGTCGAGGCCGCCGCCCTGCCGCACGGAGTCGTCGGGCCGGTCGGCGGGCGGGCCTTCAAGTCGGCCGTCGAGCCGGCCGTCGAATCGGCCGTCGAATCGGCCGTCGAATCGGCCGTCGAGCCGGTCCAGGACGGCCCGGGGCGCGACGCCTGCCGCGCGCAGCAGCTCGGCGGCCCGGGTCCGGCCGTCGCGGCCGTCGGGCCCATCGCACCCATCGCGCCCATCGCGCCCGTCGCGCCCGTCGGGCTCTTCGGCGAGCAGGGCGCGCAGCAGGTCTGCGGCGGTGCAGGCCGGTTCGCCGGCCCGGCGGGCCCGTTCGGTCGCGGTGGCGAGGGCCCGGGCGGCGGCCGCGCTCAGTGGCCGACCGTTCCCGCCGTCCCGGGCGGAATCGGCGGCGGGCTCCTCGTCCGTCGTCCAGTGCCCCTCGCGCTCCCGGAGCAGGGCGTGCAGGGTGCCCGCGCCCGCCCCCGCGGCGGCGAGGGCCGCACCGGCGGGGCCCACCTCCCCGGCCACGGCGATCAGGAGGTGTTCCGTCCCCAACCGCCCGTCGCCCGGCTCTCCGAGCGCGCACCAGTCCGGCTCCAGCATGGTCGTGTCCATCGGCCCCTCCCACCACGGCGGCTTTACTCGGACTATATTCCTGCTTTTCCTTCTCTTGATAATTACCCGCACGTCAAGAACGCGTCAGGAAGGTGCCGCGGCGCGGGGCGTGGAAGACAGGGCGATCCGCCGTTGTTGGCATCTGGTGCCATCGTGGGAACCGCGTCCGCGAGAGGGGTGAGCACCATGGCCGACACGCTCCCCGGCCCGGGTCCGGCCCCCGATTCGCGGGCCCCGCTGGACGCCTATTCCCGGATCGTCACCTCCGTCGCCGCGGCGCTGACCCCGCGGGTCGCCGCGCTCCAGGTCCCCCGGCGCGGCCGGGGCGGCTGGTTCAGCACGGCCCTCGGCTCGGCGGTGGTCTTCACCGAGGACGGGTTCCTGCTCACCAACGCCCACGTCGTCGGCCACGCCGACGCCGGGACCCTGGCCTTCGCCGACGGCACCACCTCCCCGTTCCACACCATCGGCGCCGACCCGCTCTCCGACCTCGCCGTACTGCGCGCCGACGGGCCGACCCCGACGCCGGTCGCGCTCGGCGAGGCGACCGGTCTGCGGGTCGGGCAGCTGGTCGTCGCCGTCGGCAACCCGCTGGGCCTGGCCGGGACGGTCACGGCGGGCGTGGTCAGCGCCCTCGGCCGCTCGATCCCGGCCCGCTCCGGCAGCACGGTGCGGGTCATCGACAACGTGGTCCAGACCGACGCCGCGCTCAACCCGGGCAACTCCGGCGGCGCGCTGGCCACCGCGGACGGCGCGGTGGTCGGCATCACCACGGCCGTGGCCGGCAACGGCCTCGGTCTGGCCGTCCCGATCGACGCCACCAGCCGACGGATCGTCACGGCCCTGATCGCCGACGGCCGGATCCGCCGTGCCTACCTCGGCCTCGCCGGGGTGCCCGCGCCCCTGCCGCCCGCCCTGCGCCACCGCACCGGGCAGCGCGGCGGCCTGCGGATCGTCGAGGTGGTGCCCGGCGCGCCCGCCGACCGCGCCGGGCTGCACGCGGGCGACCTGCTGCTCACCGCCGCCGGCGAGCCGATGGGCAGCGCCCAGGCCCTCCAGCGGCTGATGCTGGCCGACGCGATCGGCCACCCGCTCCCGCTCACCGTGCTGCGCGGCGAGGCCCTGGTCGACGTGCTCGCCGTCCCGGCGGAGCTGCCCGCCGACGACTGACCGGGCCCCGGGGGGACCGCTACGCGCGGGCCCCACCGACCTCGCCGCCCGTCTCGGCCGCGCCGACCTCGCCGCTCGTCTCGGCCGCGCCGCCACCGGTGCCGACCCGAAGGCACCGCTACGCGCCGGCCCCACGCCGCATCACCCAGAGCGCCGGCCCGTCCTCGGGCAGCCGGACCTCCTCCAGCACCTCGAAGCCGAAGTGCCCGTAGATCGCGAGGTTCTCCTCCTTGGAGGACTCCAGGTAGACCGGCAGCCCCTGGGCGTCGGCCTTGGCCAGCCCCGAGCGCAGCAGCACGGACCCCTGCCCCCGGCCCTGGGCGACGGGGTCGGCGCCGATCACCGCGAGGTACCAGTGCGGCTCCTGCGGCGCGTTGGCGGCGGCCGCCTCGACGGACTGCCGGAACGGCTCGGCCCGGTCGCCGAGCGGCTCGACCAGCTCCCGAAGCGTCTCCTCGTCCGGCACGGCCTTGTCCTGCGCCTGCGGCGGCACCCAGAAGGCGGCCGCGTCCGCCGTCCGCTCGCACACCCCGTGCCGGACGTACTGCCGGGTGAACAGCGTGGTGAAGTAACCGCCCAGCCCCGCCTGCCGGGTGGCCGGGTCGGGGAAGAACCAGCACATCATCGGGTCGTCGGCGAAGGCCAGGGCCAGTAATCGACTGACTGACGACGCGTCATCGAGGGTCGCCGGCTGCGGCGCGTTGGTCATCTGCACACGGACATCCTGCGCGCCCTTTATCTCCGGCCCGGCGGCGAGGGTGGGCGCGGGCGGAAATAATCGTTGGCGCCCGTGCGATCCGCGTGGTTAGGCTCACGCCGTTCCTTACCGATCGACCCGGGCCACCGCCCGACCAGAGAGGGTGTCTTGATGTCCCGGACCGCGCCGAGTGCGCCTCGCCACACCGCCTGACGACCAGGCCTGACGAACCGTCGAGGCCACTCGGCCTGCTCTTGCTGTCATCGCAGAAACCCCTCAGCAAGGAGCACCCCGGGTGTCCAGCACCTCCAGCACTCCCCCCGCTCTGAAGACCTCCACCTTCGCCTGCGCCTGGTGCGGTCTGACCGTCTCCACCTACGCCGCCGACGGCACGCGGCGCAACCACTGCCCGTCCTGCCTGCAGTCACGGCACGTCCTCGACCAGGTCGAGGGCGGTCCGAGCGACTGCCGGGGCCGGATGTCGCCGATCGCCATCGCCGTGCTGCGCACCGGCGGCTGGACGGTCGTCCACCGGTGCGTGCGCTGCGACGAGCTGACGTCCACTCCGGTCTGCACGGACGACAACCAGCTCGTTCTGATGCGGATGGCCGTCCGGCCGCTCGCCCAACCGCCGTTCCCGCTCGAAGCGTTCGGCTCCCTCTGAGCCGCGCACGGAAGAGGGGAACCGAAGCGTGCCACGACGCAAGAACGCCGCCGGCCGGAGCCGACAGGGCCGCCGCCCGCAGCGGTACAAGGACGTCCTGCACGAGCAGGGCGGTCACCGGGCGAACGCCTTCCGCTGCGTGGACTGCCGGCTGGACGTCCCCCTGGACGCCCCCGGCACCGCGCACCGCAACCACTGCCCGAACTGCCTGGCCAGCCGTCATGTCGACGGCCGGAGGCCCGGTGACCGGGCGGCCGGCTGCGGCGGCCGGATGGCCGTGCTGAGCCTGTCGGTCCGCGCCGACGGCGAGTGGATGATCATCCACCAGTGCCTGTCCTGCGGCGAGTTGAGCGCCAACCGGATCGCCGGGGACGACAACGCCCTGGCGCTGGTCCGCCTGGCCCTCGAACCACTGCGGGACACCACCCTGGCCCACCGCGCCCTGCTCGCGCTGTAGGCCGGGCCCGCGGCCGACCGGGGCGCGCGGGGTGGTCGCGGCGGGCCCGTCCGTACGGGCGGGCCCGCTGTCCGAACCGGCGACCGCTCCGCGCGCCCGGGCCGCCTGCCTCCACCGGTTCGCCGGGGGCTCCGGATACCGGCCGGAGCCCCGGTTCCCCGGTGAGGTCCGCCCGTACGGGCGGACCGTCCGTGGACGGCACCTCAGCGCCGACCGTCGAACCTCGGGTCGTCGAACCGAGGGCCGTCGAACCGAGGGCCGTCGAACCGCAACCGCGACACCCGTACGGTGCGGCGCGGCAGGGCGGCGGGCAGGGCCGCCAGCAGGGCGGTCGCGGTGAACATCGCGTAGTGCCCGGCCTCCGGCCACGGGCCCGCCCAGCCGAGTTCGCCGTGGCCGTGCTCGGCGAAGACGTTGCAGCAGAGCCAGGCCGCCAGACCGATCAGCGGTGCGGCCCCCGGCCGGGAGCGACGCCCGACCACTCCGCACAGCACCAGGTAGCCGAGGAACGGCAGCGGACCGGAGTGTAGTTCACGCAGGGCCCCGAGGCCGAGCGCCAGCGCGCCGCCGCCCAGCAGCGCCACCGTGCCCGCGGTGGGGACCGACAGGCGCTCCAGCACCGGGCGGTAGCGGCCGGCGCCGGGGCGGGCCGAGTACATCCGCACCGCGGACTACCGCTTCGCCGCGAGGGCTTCGGGCGCGGGGCCGGCCGGCTGGTGCCGGCGGGCGCGGCGGTGCGCGGACTCCAGCCGGTGCAGGTCGTGCAGCAGTTCGGGCACCGGGACGGTCAGCACCGGGCAGCCGGCCTTCCGGGCGCAGTGGCCGGGCACCGAGCGCCGCAGCCGGCGGCGCAGCGGGCCGCCGCTGCGGCCGAGGACCAGCAGGTCGTCGGGCCGGTCGGCGACGTGCAGCAGGGCGGGGCCGGCCTCGCCCCTGATCACCACCGGGTGCAGCGGCACCCCGGGGTCGGTGCCGCCGAAGGCCGCGTCGAGGGCGTCCCGCAGACGCTGTTCGGCGGCCTCCCGGACGGCGGCGAGCAGCGGCGGGCAGGGCGAGCGGCGGTAGCCGTGCTCGCCGCCGGGCGGCTCCCAGGCGAGCACCGGCACCAGGACGGCGCCGCGCTCGCGGGCCTCGGCGACGCCGCGGTGCAGTGCCGCGAGGCTCCCCAGCGATCCGCTGACCCCGACCACCACCCTGGGTGCCGCGCCGCCTTCGTACCGCCCGTTGCCGTGCATGATCCGTCCTCGTGTGGTCGCGTTCTCCGCCGTCCTCCACCCAACCGCCGCCGACGGGGCTGACCTGCTCTCCTTGACGCCTCCCTGACGTTCCGGGGGTCGTTCCCAACGCTCTCCATACGCGGCGCACCCGGCCCACCGGGTGCCCCTGCCACCCGATCATCACCCGTTCGGCCCATTCAGCAGGCGAAGATCACCACCGGATGGGTGGATGGAGACGGCCCGCCGGGATCCGGCATGCCCGACGGGCGGTTCGATGTCGAACTTTCCAGGGAGCGCGGGCTTGTACTACAGCAGCGGCAACTACGAGGCGTTCGCCCGGCCGAGGAAGCCCGAGGGGGCCGAGCGCAAGCGGGCCTGGTTCGTGGGCTCGGGGCTCGCGGCCCTGGCCGGGGCGGCGTTCCTGGTCCGCGACGGGCAGGTGCCCGGCGAGCGGATCACGGTCCTGGAGCGGCTGAAGCTGGCCGGCGGCGCGCTGGACGGGATCGAGGTGCCCGAGAAGGGCTTCGTGGTCCGCGGCGGGCGCGAGCTGGAGGACCACATGGAGTGCCTGTGGGACCTCTTCCGCTCGGTGCCCTCGCTGGAGGTCGAGGGCGCGTCCGTCCTCGACGAGTTCTACTGGCTGAAGGGTGAGGATACACCCTTACATCTCCGCCCTGACCTGGGCAAACACAAGAAGCAGTTCGTCTACCGGACGATTCCCGAACCTGCGGATTCTCGCGAGATCAGGGCACCCTCGTGTGGCTCGGCAGCGGGATCGGCTGCCACGGCAGCGGCGGGCCGGGGTGTCCGTCGCGATGCAGGGATTCCCCCGAGTCGATGAGCTGCCTGCGCAGCCACCTCGGGTCGCATCCGTACATCTCTCCGAGGACTTGGACCCCCAGCCCGGCGCGGTACCTCTTGGCCACTGCCGGAATCGCGGCCGTGACGAGGCGCTGAATCATGGCTTGCCGGTCACGCCGGTTGTTGGCGTACATGGCGGTCGGTCCAATCGCAGACGTAGAGGCTTGGGGCCGGTCTCCCGTGTTTGTCAGAACATCTTGGGGACCGGCGCGCGCGGTGCGGGGAGCACGGTCCGCGGTGCGCGCCCCGGCAGCGTGGCCGGGCGTGGTGCCCCGCCCTGGCAGGTGGGTCTGGGCCGCCTGCCAGAGCGGGGAGTCGTGGGGTGGTCGCCCCGGCCCTGAACCGGGGAGCCGGACCGAGGCGACCGGTACGCGCGCCCCTCGCGCACCCTTCCGCCGGGTTGAACCGGCGGGTGAGCCCGGGGTGTCGAGGGTGTCGACGCCCCGGGAGATCAGATGGCCGACCGCTCGCTTCGGCCGGGGTTCATGCGGCTGGTGGTCTGCGGGTCCGCCGGCCTGCCGGGGGCATCGATGGTGTAGGTGCTGAACCCGTTGTGCTCACCGGTCGGTATGAAGCCGGCCTTGAGGAGGACGCGGCCGGAGGCGGGGTTGTCCGTGCGGTGTTTGGCGCGGACCTTCGGGAGGGCGAGGTATTCGAAGGCGAGGTCGAGAATCCGCCGCACCCCTTCGGTCGCATGGCCCCGGCCCCAGGCGTCCACGCGCAGGATGTAGCTGAGGGCGGCGACCGGGCGGTCCCGGTGGAGCTTGACGACCCCGAGGAGGTCCCCGTCGACGACGAGGCCGAGCACGTACAGCGTGCGCGGCAACTGTTCCGCAGCGGCGACGATGTCTCGGAGGCAGTGGCGGGCTTCGTCGGCGTCCATCGGTGCCCGGCCCAGGTACTTGGTCGACTCCGCGCTGTAGATCCGCAGCAGGGCGATGTCGTCGCCGGGCTCCAGCTCACGTAGCTCGATCACCCGTCCACCGCTTCGATCAGCTTCGCCAGTTCGGCGGCGGCGGGTCGGTCGTCCGGGGAAGCCAGCAGGACGTAACGCAGCCGGGCCTGGAGGGCGGGCCAGGGCATCGCGGTGGACATCGGGACGGCCCGGTGCGCGATGGCCTTGCGGATCTCCTCCACCGGCGTGCCCGTTTCGAGGCCGGCGCTCGCGTAGTCCAGCGGCCACGTGCCGGTGACGCAGGTCCACAAGGTTCCGGCGAGGGCGTAGACGTCGGCGGTGCGGGTCGTCTCGACGGGTTGGGGGCCGTTGATGATCCGGGTGGCCAGTTCGGGCGCGGTGAGGTGGATCATCGTGCCGTCGAACCTCGGCCACGGGGTGCTGCCGATCCGCCGCGTCCAGGCGAAGTCGAGCAGGCGCACCGCTCCGTCCTCCCCGTGGATGCCGTGCTGGGGCTGGAGGTCGCCGTGCACCCATCCGGCCTCGTGCAGGTCGGCCACCGCCTGGCACAAGTCGACCGCAGCCGCCAGGGCTTCGACCCGCCCGCCCTCGCCCTTGCGGACGGGGCGGAAGACGTCCCAGGTGGACGGTCCGGCCAGCCACGGGGTGACGAACCAGATCCCGCTGTCGAAGCGACCGACGGTCACGGTGTAGTCGGGGAGCTGGTCCAGCACGGAGGCTTCGCGGGCGGTGACCTCGGCGGCCTCGCCGGTGCCGAGCTTGATGCCCACCACCCCGCGCGGCCCGCTGGCCTTCCACACCGCCGACCCCCGCCGGTCGCTGACCTCCTTCAGCTCCAGCGCCCCACAGGCGGCCTCCGCCGCCCTCAGTGCCGCTCCGGCCTCGGAAGGGAACTCGCCCATTCTCGTACTGCCTTCCACTCGCAGGGGATGTGCTCGAAGACATCCCGGCCATCGTCCACAGCCACAGACAGCGCCATGGCGAGGTCGGGAGTCGCCTCCAGGAACTTCGGGTCCAACGGCCGGACGCCAGCCCGCACCGGGAGGAAAGAGAACGGCGGCGGCGGGATGCTCTGCCCGCGCCGGCCGGCCTCGACCGCCCCCTGGGCGAACTTCCCGAACATCACGCCGACCGGGGCGTACAGGTTCTTCAGGGCCCAGTGCGGCCAGGCCATCAGCTCCCGGTGGTCCGCCCCCTCGCAGTGCCCGACCAGCACCACGTTCTCGCACGCGAGGAGGCCGAACGGGCGGCCCATGAGCGGGCGGACCCATTCCGCGGCCTGGACCCCGGCGTAGAACAACTCCGCCTCCACCGCATACCGGTGGCTGCCCGGGGCGATCTCGTAGACGGTCCACCCGGTCATGCCCCGGCGGATGGAGGGCCGGAGGAACGGGCAATGCTCGTACAGGTCGGCGAGGTAGCCGTCCACGTCCACGCTGACGGGATTCTCCGTCCGGCCCTCGGTGAGGCGGAGCGCCCCGGCGGTGGGCCGGGACGCTCCGTCGAACGGTGCGGTGATCACAGGTAGGACGCCACCGGGGCCACGTCGTCGCCGTCGCCGCCGGCGGGCGAGCAGTCCCACTCCGCCCAGACCTCGCCGGTGTCCTGGTACCGGGCCAAGGCCTCGGCGTTGACCGTGCCGTTGGCGTCGGTGAACCACACCTCCGGCAGGGGGCCGTACGCCTCCTCGTAGGCGCTCACCCACGAGATGAAGCCGCTGCCCGCGCTCTCGACGTGGGCCAGCTTGCGGCCCGCGTGCCGGAGGGTGAACGCCTCGTGCGCGGCCGAGTCCGCGACGAGGGCGTGCCACGCCGCGTCGATCGCGCCGGAGAACATCTGCGGGGCGGTGTCGCCCGCGTCGATCCGGTGCGCGGTGATGGTGAAGAACTTGCCCAACTCGTCCAGCTCCACGGTGGAGCCGAGGGTGATGGCGGTGCTCACGTGCCTCTCCAATCGGTTTGGCTCTGCTCGCCCGGGTACGGACGCGCAGTCGTGCGTGGTGCTCCGGCCCATCGCAGGGATCACGATGAGCCGGGAGTTCGTGGGGCGCCCCCCGGGGGGCGAGTCGACGGTCAGAAGCGGCCGGAAGCGATGAGCACGGTGGCCACGACCGCGAGAAGGACCAGTGCCACCGTCTGAGCGATGGCCACCGGCAGCGGGGTGGGGAGCCCTCGGGCAGCCCGGTCGGCGGCCTCGCGGTACTCCTCCTGTCCGTCGTCCAAGGCGGGCTACACCGGGCGCTTGTCGAGCGCGGCCCGCAGCGCGGCGCGGCTCTGCGGCCGACGGGCGCGGGCGATGCAGTCGTCGCAGATCGAGTGGCAGGTTCCCTGGGTTTCACCGGGGGCCTGGAGGAGGGTGCCCGCGCAGACCAATGTTTCGCGGTGGCAAGCCCAACAGGTCCCCTGCCGGTAGCCGTCCGGGCGGTCCACGACCATCCCCTCGCCCGTGATCCGGACCGGCGTCGGCGGCGGGACGTCCCCTCGGACGGGAGGGGGCGTGGTCACGCGGCGGACGGGCAGCGAGGCGTTCAATCCGCGGCCTCCAAGTCCTCCAGGAGGACCATCTCCGGGTAGGGGTCAGCCGAGCTGTCCCGGTTCACCCAGGCGTGGTTGGCAAGCGGGCTCGGGGTCTCCGCGACGGTGCCCGTCCAGCCGTCCGTGAGGTGGCGGACTGGAGCGCCCTCGATCACCCTGTTCACGCCGCCGCCCTGCGGGCCACGCAGTCGGCGCAGGCGCAGAACGCCCGAACGGCCGCGATCTGAAGCAGTGTTCCCACGGACGGGGCCTGCCCGGCAGGGTTGGCCGCCCGGTAGTCGTCCAGCGGGTTCCAGCTGGCCGGGGGCTGCTGCAGCTCGGCCTTCGACGACCCGGTCCCGACCTCTCGGTACTCACGCTTGGGGGTGTGTCTCGCCATCGGTCTCTCCTCCTTCGCCGTGGCGGTGGGGGTGCGTGATAGACCGTAGGGAGTCGGCTACAGAGGGTGCCACAATCTTGCATCGTCTTGCACGTATTCACCCGAGCGCGTGGATTGCCTGTTCAATGAGGGTCCGAGCTTCACGGCCGTGCACCGCCATGCCGGAGAGGGCCTTGAACGCCTTCGAGTACGCGGCGATCTCGGTCGGTGTCGTGATCTTGACGACGGCGGTCAGCAGTTCGGCATCCACTTGCCGATCGTCGAACATGTAGAAGGCTTCGAGCGGCCACATCACGCGAGGAGCCCGGAAGGGAATCACCCCGAGACTGACGCGCGGCAGGGTCATGACCTCCAGCAGGTGCCGCAGCTGATCCGCCATGGCCGCAACGTCGCCGAGCGGGTAGTAGAGGACCGTTTCCTCCAGGACGAACGCGTAGGTGCAGCTTCCCTGGTGAAGGTAGCGTCCTCGCTGGAGTCGGCTCTCGACGGCAGCCTCCACGTCGTTCGGAGTGTTCTGGAAGGCCGTGATGGTCTCCATCAGCGCACGCGCGTACTCACGGCGCTGAACGATCCCCGGCATGACGTTGGAGCAGTACATGCGGATCTGCCGGCTGTTCTTGAACAGGGGCAGGATGGCGTCCTGGGCGTGCTTCATCCCCGTCCGGTGAAGACGCTTCCACTCGACGTACATCTCATCGGCCGCCCGGCTCGCAGCGACCAGGTCCGCGGCCTGCTCCTCCGCGCCGCAGGCTGCACACCATCGTTGGATGTCGTCTGCCGACGGCGGGGTCTTGGCACCCGCGATGCGCGAGACCTTCGACTCGCTGAAGCCTGTTCGTAGGGCCAGATCATGCCCTGTGAGGCCGGCATCCTGCTGAAGCGCTTTCAATCTCTTGGCGATCGTCTCGCGGGCGCTCTGCGCACTGGAGGACGGAGACAGGGGCATGATCTGGTGGTCCTGCGTACTGGATCAGACGGCGAACTTCTCGTGCTCCACTCCGCGCTCCCACACCGCTTCGAAGGCGTTGGCGCAGAGCTCGACCACCGCCGGATCCTCGGAGTACTGCGGGTCCAACGCAGCTCCGGGCCCATCGAACAGGTTGAAGCGGACAGCGCGCCCGTCCACCAGCCAGAAGTCGTTGCCCGGCAGGGCGAGGCCCGACGCCTCACTGCGGGGCAGCCAACGCACCTGCTCGCCGATGGCCAGGTTCACGCTGGTGATGTGATGCTCGTACCGCACGTAATCCGTCACCGGCACCGACACGACGCGCGCCCGGCGGACCTGGACGCCTCGGGCAACGGTGCGGCGGACGAGGTCGCTCCACCCGCTCCAGTACTCCGAGTCGGGGTCGACATCGACGGCTTCGCCACGGTGCCACTTGGCGAGCTCGGCGGCTTCCTCGGCGACGCCGTACTGGTCACGCAGTTCCAGGTGCACCGCCGTGCTCTTCGCCGAGTTCAGCATCTCGACGAAGCTGGGAACGCTCTGCCTCATCACACGCCCTCCTGAGAATCGGCACCATTCGGGCCGGAATCCGAAACACTCCCTCGTGCGACGGGATCGTGTTCTCGTGGTCCGGACCATGGCCGGCCGCGAGCACGCCAGCGATCGACGCCTCGTCGGCCACGTAGCTCTGGACCAGCAAGTCCCCGACCCCCTCGTCCACCCAGATGGTCGGGCTGTTCCCCTGACCGGTCTCCGGGTCGATACCAAAGAACCGTATCGCCATGCCCACCCCTCCTGTCACTTCACTTGCGCGATCTTGCATGGCTGTTGGTGCAGGAACAGGATCGCGCGCGGGCCGAGGCCGTGTCAGGCGTTTCACTTTCTGATGAACAGCCAGTTCGGCGACTCCGAGTCCAGCACTGGAGCAACAACCCTTCGGCTCCAAGGCAAGGCCTCGTCCGCACCAGCGCTCAAGAAGGAGCGAGATCCCGCACATCGTTACCCAACGTAGCCGATCGAATCCCTTCTCGACGGTGCCGATCTGTTCCCCAAGGCCGCTGACGCCCCGGTAGCGGCCTCTGCGGCCTTCGCAGTCGAGGGCGACGAGCCACGGGTTTCATCAACCGGCGGGGAGGACGTTGTCGGGGTAGACGGTCAGGGATGTTCCTCTTGTTCGGGGCGGGCGGGGCCTGGTGCCCTCGGCCGGCGGGTTCTATTGGGCACGGTCGGGCGGAGGCCGCAGGGGTGGGGCCTGGTGCCGGCTGCCCGATCTCGACTCCATCGGCGAGCAGTTGCCGGACGGCGGCCTCGGCCTGGTGCTCGTAGCGGTGGCGGGAGTGGAAGTGGCCGTTCTCCCGGACCTCGTACATATCGGCGGCAAAGTCGGTGGTGTTGAGGGTGACGTCGAGCCGGCGGTCGTGCCCGGCCCCGGTGACGGTCCAACGGCCGGCACCCACCGCGGACCACGTGAGGTCGATGTCCGCCCCGGTGCGGGCCCGCTCCGCGCGCTCGCGCTCGGCCTGTTCATCTTCGCGGCGCTGACGCTTGGCCGCCAGCTCGGCCTGGCGCTGCTGCTCGGCCTGCTCGCGCAGCAGCAGGAACGAGGCCCGGGTCTCGGCGGCCTGGTGCTCCAGCTCCAGGGCAAGCTGGCGGGCGGTCTCGCGGCGGCGGGCGGTTTCCTGGCCGCCGGGCAGCGGGGGCAGGGCCTGGGGTTCGTGACGGGCGGGCCACGGCTCGGCCAGCTCGGCGCGGTGGTGCTGCCAGACACGGAGCATGGCCCGGCCGTCGGGGGTGGCCACCACGTCGCCGCGCTCGTCCTGCTGGAGGAAGCCGGCGGCGATGACCAGCTCGACCACGCGGCGGCGCACTCGGCGGCCCTTGGCCCCGAGGCGGGCCCCGGCCGGGACGAGCCGGTAGCCGGTGCCGTCCCACCACACCCAGCCGTCGGGGTCCTCGCCGGTGGCCGCCGCGACGAGGCCGTACACCCGCTGGTCCACCCGGACTTCTCGCGGGTCTCCCGGGTGCGTTCGGCGGTGATGTACCGGCGGATCTCGGCTTCGTGGTCGTCGGCGTGGAGCCGGGCGGCGTGGTGGGCGTCGTCGCGGTGAAGGTGGTCTTCGCCGACCTGGGCCGGGCGCCCGGCGTAGCGGTCGCCGCAGGACAGACACCACACCTTCCCGCCGTCGCCCCGATAGCCGCCGGGGCCGACGCCGACGGGGCAGGGATTGCGCAGGCCCCACTCCAGGGCGGTGCCGCCGGGTATCCAGGGGGCGCGGGCGGGGCTGGTCACTGGGTCTCCTGGGGGTCTGGCCTGTGGTCACGCTGGGTGGTGGAGGGGGTAGTACGGCGTAAGGGCCATGTCGTTAGTGTCATTTTTTTGACACTTTAAAAAAGATATATAAACAGCACTCTTACGGTGGGCCTCAATGCCAACCGGGGTCCGACACCCGGCACTTCGGCACCAGGCCCCACCCCGGGGAGGGGGGAGCCTGGTGCCGGTGGGGGTTGGGCCCGGTGTCAGAGCCGGGCGAGCGTCGCGCAGGCCGGGCAGAGCGGGTCACCGTTGAGGGCCCAGGCCGAGGTGAGTGGGAAGGCCGGGTCGCACAGTGCGCGGCGCTCGGGTGGCGGGGTGGCCGCGGAGGTGACGTGGGGCGGGGTGCCGGGGCGGGCGTAGCCGAAGGTGAGGTGCGGGGGCAGGTCCATGACGCGTGGCGGCTCGGGGATGGTGTGCACGGGGGTCTCCCGGGGGTGGGGTCTGAGGGCGGTGGGGGTTCAGACCTGCTTCGGCCGGCGGGCCCGGGGCGGGGTCTGGAGCCAGGTGCCGCGGCGGCGGGCGTCGGCTTCCTTCTCGGCGTCCCACTCGGCTTCGGTGAGGGCGTCGCCGACGACCACGGGCTCGGTGTGGTCGTACCAGGTCTCCCAGTCGCCGGTGACGAGCCGTTCGGCTTCGGCCTGCGCGGCTTCGGGGGTGGGGGCGAGGACGGGCACCACGTGCACGGTGATGACGTCGACGGCGACGATGTACTTGGGCATGTCTGCTCTCCGGGGTTGCTCGGGGTGGGGGTGGGGCCTGGTGTCAGCGGCGGCCGGCCGCGGGAGGGGGGTGGGCCTGGTGTCAGCGACCCTCGTGGGAGATCCACCAGTCGGTCTGGCCGGTCTCGTAGGCGAACCACTCGCCGTCGTCTCCGCTCAGGCCGACCGCTTCGGCCCAGGCCCGGTACCCGGCCCGGCTGAGCCTCCAGCCGCGCATCCGGCTCGCGTCCTCGGCTCCCTTGCCGTAGGCCCGGCTGTCCGGGGTCCAGTCGGGCAGGGCCTGCGACAGGTCGACCCACTTCGCCCGGAGGACCGGCCGCCACACCACACGGACGGTGCGGCCGGGGCGGGGCCACTCGACGGTGAGTGCTCCGCAGGGGGCGGGGGTGACGGTCGCGTCGTGGTGGACGGCGTGGCGGGCGAGGCGCTGGGCCAGGATGTCCGGGCTGGTGCTCGGGCCGTCGGCCTCGGTGGCGTAGGCCCGTGCGCCGTTGACGGCTGCGTGGTCGCTGAGCTGCTGGAGGAGTTCGGCGTAGGTGTCGCGGGTGTTCACGGTGGCGCTGTTCCTTCGGTGGTGCGGGGAGGGGTGGGGCCTGGTGCCCGCCCGGGGTGGAGGGGCTGCTCAGCCGAGGGGAATGCCACCGACGCGCCGCCCGACGGGGTGGGCCCTGGTGTACTCGGCGCGGGCGGCGTGTCCGGCGGGGGTGGGACGCCAGCAGCCGGGCGCGTAACCGGGGACGAGGTATCCGGCCTGGGCGAGTCGCCGGGCGGCGGTGCCGTCGGGGTCGGCGACGTCGGCCCCGATGCGGTCGGCATGGGTCCAGTGGGACAGGAGCGCGAAGTCCTCGGGGGTGATCACCGGGAGCCCTCCATCTCGCGGGTGAGCGCTTCGAGTTCGGCGGTGAGCTCCAGCAGCAGTTCCCGGCACTGGTGGGCGCGGTCGTTGTCGGCCTCGTCGTAGTGGCCCATGTACCGGTCTTCGGCGGGCTGGTCGTCGGTGTGCGGGTCGTACGTCGGGACGCACTCGTGGAAGAGGGCTTCCCAGTCGGCTTCGTTGCGGTGGACGCGGTCAACGATGGCCTGGAGCTGTGCGGCGGGGGTCATGGCGCTGTTCCTTCGGGGTGAGGGGGGTGAGGCCTGGTGTCTGTGCACCCTTGGCGGGGGCCCTGCAGGGGGGCTGGGCCCTCACCAGGGGGGCACAGCTCACAGGGACCGGAAGACGTGCCCGCTGCTGGTGTGGAAGTAGTCGCACTGCCACGCGATCATGTCGATTTGGGGAGTCCAGCCCCGGCAGCTCTCGTACGCCGCGCGGTAGTCGTCGTCCGTCTCCATGAGCTGGTCATGGGCGAAGTCCCCCAAGTCGTCCCACTCGCCTTCGTAGGCGTCTTCGAAGGTGTCCACGGCGTATTCGGCGTTGCCGACGTACGCGGCGTAGGCGGTCAGGGCCTCCAACTCGGCGACGATTCCGGCGTCTTCGGCAAGATCGGTCAGGTACTCGGCGGTGCGGCTCACGGGGGTCTCTCTCGGGTCGGTGCGGGGGTACGGGTGGGGCCTGGTGTCAGACGGTGTCGGGGGCGTCGAACAGCTCGTCCAGCAGGAGGTCAAGGCCCCGGCCGAACTCCGGGTCGCGGCGCATGTCGCGGAAGGCGTCGAACAGCGCGGCCACGTCGTCGGGGTGGTCCATGCCGAGTCGGGCCAGGTTGGGCCAGTAGCCGGAGAGGCGGATCATGTCGGCGCGGGTCATGGTGGTGCTTCCGTTCTGTGGTGCGGGAGTTGGGAGGGGTGGGGCCTGTTGCCTACGCGGCCCGGCCGTAGATGGCGCGGTATCCCTGCCGGGAGCCCCGGACGATGGCGCGGACGTCTTCGCGGTACGCGGCCCCCTGCTCGGTGGCGTAGCCGTCCAGGTACGGGATTAGGACGGCCGTCAGGGGTTCGCCGGTGGTCCAGCCGGACCCGCCGGTCAGGGTCGGGTGGGCCCAGCGCACGGGCGGGCACGACTCGTTGAGCGCGCAGTCACGGCACAGCGGCTCACCGCGCCGGGCGTCCATGGGGGTCAGCCATTCGTCACAGTCGGAGCAGGCGGTGTAGCCCAGACTGGACAGGGCGGCCTCCACCATGGTCATGGTGATCTCGCCGAGCGAGGGGCAGTCGAGTTCGCGGAGCACGTCTTCGCCGTCCACGCCGTCCGGCAGGGTGAGGGGTGAGCCTTCAATCTCTTCGACCATCGCGGCGTGTTCCCGCTCGGTGTGGTCGTCGTCGTCCAGCAACGGGTATCCGGCCAGGCTGTCCGCGATGCGGCGCGCTGCGTCGCTGGCCAGGAACGAGTCGCGTCGTAGGCGATCCCCTCGCCCAAGGTGTCCCACAGTCCCCCGCACTCCCCGGCGGCGTCCGCCATGATCCGGCATGCGGCCTGCCAGTTGGACTGTGCGCGGACCGCTTCCGACTCGTGCTGGTGCCACCCCTCCCCGTCCTCCAATAGGGCCCCCGTGCCGTCCATCACCATGCCTATCCGGGCCCACCCGTGGCCGTCCGCTTCGGACTCCATGCGGGTCACGAAGTCGTAGCGGTGGCAGTGCTGGCCGGTGGCGGAGAGGAGTTCGTCAGTCAGGGTCGCGCTCATGATCGTGTTCCTTGCGGTGGTGCGGCTCGGGGCGGGTCAGCGGGTGGTGGACAGCCAGTCGCAGGCGTACGCGCTGCCCTGGTCGCAGGCGTCGGCCATGCCTTCGGTCCACCCGTCGTTGAACGCCTGGACATGGGCGGGGTCGTTGTTGGCCGGTGCGGCGGTCGTGTGGCCAACCAGCCACCCGCCGACGGCGGTTGCGGCGGACAGGGCGAGCACGGTGAGGGTGCGGCGGGGGTTCACGGGGTTCTCCGAAGGGGTTGAGCCGAGGTGGTCAGCGGGCGGCGCGGTCGCGGTCGTAGGCGTTCACCAGGGCGGGGGCGACGGCCACCGGCTCGGGCTCGACAACGGCCCCGGAGGGGCCCTGCACGGCCCGCTTGACCAGGCCGGGCACCTTGCCCGCCCCATGGGCGAGAAGGCCGGTCAGCAGGGCGGCAGCGAGTCCTCCGCCCCAGCTGTGGGTCTGCCACGGCGACCCGGCGAGCAGCATGACCAGGGCGAGGGTGACGGGAACAAGATTCTTACGCACAGTGACCGCTTTCGGGTCCATGGGGCGCGGTCATTGCGCGCCGCCATTCAGGGAATTTCGAGTCGAACGCTCCGGCGGTGAATTCGTCCGTGGCAGCGGCATTTCATCCTCGCTGCGCTTCGGCGGACCGGCCGAGCAATTCCAATGAAGCAAACATGCAGACCACAACGCAAGTTGAGGCGGCGTGACGTGCGTCTCCCGTTTATCGGAATGGCACCCGGGGGGGTGACTCCCACACGCGTTCCTTTACTGCCCGGGGCGTCATAGCAGCCGAGATCCGATACGAACGCCGGCCGCCCCCTTCTTCGGGATCATTTACACAGCGTGACCCGCAGTGATGAACTCAGCGCCACGCACTGACAGCGGACAGTGATCACCGGGCAGTCGACGTGTTAACCGGGCGGCCTTAATACATGTGGAGGCAGTTACCGCGCGCGTGCGCGCTCCCGATGCTGCGGCACGCCGGCCTGCCTCCTCACGTGGCCCCGCCAGGGCAACGCTCCCCGACCGGTCCTCTCTCCCTGGTCGTGGTCGAGCACCTGGCGGGGCTCTGTGCTCAAGGAGGTTGCTGTGGCTGCGAGTTCGCGCCGGACGACCCCGCTCCCTGCGCACTGGGCCCGCCTTCGCCGCGGGGTGATGAACCGCGACGCCTGGCGCTGCCAGCACGTCCGCTACGACACCGGCGAACTGTGCGGGGAGCCCGCGCGCCACTGCGACCACATCGTCCCCGCCTCCGAAGGCGGCCCCGACGACCCCGCCAACCTCCGCGCGCTGTGCGACTGGCACGTCCTTCGCAAGGACGCGGCCGACGCCGGCCGGGCCCGCCGAAGGGCCGCCGCGGACCGCTGGCAGCCCGCCCGAAACCGCCGACGCCACCCCGGGGAGGTCCGTTGAACGTCGACCCCTCCGAGAAGGACCCGGCGAAGATCCGCGCCGCGCTGATCGAGCTGTACGAGACCGAACTCGATCTTGAGCCGACCGACCTCGCGCTGATCGACATCGCCTCGCCGATGCTCGCCCGCGCCGCCCAGCTCGACGCCGTGGTGAAGCGCGAGGGCCAGATGATCCCCGGTGGCAACCGCGCTGGCATGTTCGTCCTCCACCCCGGCATCGCGCAGGCCCAGACCAACCGGGCCAGCGCGGCCGGCTACCTCGCCAAGATCCGCGGTGAGGGCGAGGGCGCCAAGCGCGGCCACAACGCCCGCGACGCCATCGCCGCCCGCTGGGGCAACCGAGTCTGAGGAGGGGCCGCCGTGGCACGCCGCAAGACCCGGGCCGCCGGGCCCTCGGACGAGTCCCTGCGCATCGCGCGGACGATCGTCTACTACGAGGCGTGTCTCGACCGCGAGGTCCCGCACGCCATGGCCCGCGAACTGTGGGCCCACGACATGAACTCGCCCTTCGCGGCCGGTGAGCACGTCTCCGTGGACGCTGCCCGGCTGCTGGAGGAGCGCGCCCGCCGGGAGGCAGCCCAGCCGTAACCAGGCCGCCAGGGCAATAAGGGGTGCCTCTTGTACCTCTTATTCGGGAAGCGGCCGACCGACTGTGCCTTGCGAGGGGGGTGATCCATGAACCACCCCCTCACCTACGACCCCGTGCGCACGATTCCGGACACCGTCCCGCACCCGCACCGCACCCTCGCGGGCGAGCTGCTGCGCTGGTCGGCGCATGCCTTCCGCCCGGACTTCAAGTTCACCCCGGAGCAGTGCCGCATCCTGGCTCGCTGGTACGAGCTGCGCGACGACGCGGTCCCGGAGGACCCGAACGACCCCGAGACCTGGGGTCGGGGCTTCCGCCACGAGTCCGGCACTGTGCGCCGCCTGAAGGGGTGGGGCTTACCCCGGTAAGGACCCCATGATGGCGTCGGTGGCCGGGATGGAGTTCGTCGGCCCGTGCCGCCTGGTGGGCTTCCGCGCCGACGGCTCGCCGATCGGCGGCCCGCCGCAGGAGGCGTGGGTACAGATCTTCGCCACCGCGGCCGGCCAGAACGTCAACACGATGTCGGCGCTGTCCACCATCTTCAGCCAGGCCGCCATCGAGCGGTACGCGATCAAGCTCGGCCAGGAGGTCTGCTACGCCAGCCAGACCGACAGCGACGGCCGCCAGTGCCGCCTTGAGGCCAAGGCGTCGAGCTTCCGCGCCGCCGAGGGCGGACGGCCGAGCTTCGCGCTGCTCAACGAGACGTGGCACTGGGTAGAGGGCAACCACGGCCCCCGCCTCGCCGCGACGATTCGGCCGAACGCCACGAAGGTGTCGGGCAGGACGATGGAGATCACCAACGCGCCGGTGATCGGGGAGGAAAGCGTCGCGGAGTCGACGTGGTACGCCTTCGAGAAGCAGCGCGACGGGATCAACCGCGACGCGGGCATCTACTACGACTCGGTGGAGGCCCCGCCCGGGGTCGACCTCGCCGACGAGCAGCAGCTGCGCGCCGCGATCCTGTGTGCCCGCGGCGACTCGGTCTGGATCAACCCGGACCGGGTGATGAAGGACATCTGGTCGGCGTCCACCACCGAGGACGAGAGCCGCCGGAAGTACCTCAACCAGCTCTCCAGCCACGATGACGCCCTGGTCGACCGCGACACCTGGGACCTGGCCACGGTCGAGCCCGCCGACGGGCTCAAGCCGGGCGAGCGCATCGTGCTCGCTTTCGACGGCGGCAAGACGGATGACTCAACGGCCTTGGTCGGCATGCGAGTTCGGGACAAACTGGTCCAGAAGTTGGCGCTGTGGGAGAAGCCTGACGGCCCGGCCGGCAAGGGCTGGGAGGTCGACGGCACCGAGGTCAACGACATGGTGGCCCACGTCTTCAGGAAGTACACCGTGGTCGGCTTCTTCGCCGACGTCGCTGGGTGGGAGTCCTACGTCGCCGACTGGTCGGAGAAGTACGGCAAGCACCTGCTGATCAAGGCGTCCGGCAAGTCGACCTGCGGGTTCGACATGCGCGCCAACCAGCGCGAGATCACCACCGAGCACATGGCCATGGTCGGCGCGATCGAGACGGTGGCCCTGCCGCACGTGCGCGACTACTCGCTCACCCGCCATACCCTCAACGCCCGCAAGCGGCCCAACCAGTACGGCATCTCGTTCGGCAAGGAGTCGCGCGAGTCGAAGCTGAAGGTCGACCTGTACGCCGCGATGGTGCTGGCCTGGATCGCCCACCGCCGCCTCACCGAGAGCGGCAAGCTCAAGCCGCAGAAGCGGCCCGGAACGCTACAGACCCGAGGAGGGTTCTGATGTCCCTCCCCGTGGTGATCAAGCGTGCCCGGCACGCGAAGGACCTGATCGACCGCGACTACGACCGGCTCAACCTGGTCGACCGCTACGCCCGGGGCGCCCACCGCGCTCCGTGGATGCCGGCCACGGCCAACGCCGAGTTCAAGGACCTGGTGAAGCGGTCCGTCGTGAACGTCTCCGCCCTGGCGGTGGAGGCCCCGCTGAACGCCCTGCGCGTCTCCGGCTTCCGCAAGCCGGGCAGCGGGGAGAACGCCTCCGAGTGGGCGTTCTGGCAGAAGAACCGGCTGGACGAGCGGCAGAACGCCGTCCACCGCGCCGCGCTCACCTCCGGGGCCGCGTACGTCGTCGTCACCCCCGATCCGCGCAAGGGCCGCAAGGAGCCTGCGATCCGGGCGTACGACGCGATCAGCACGGTGGCGGTCTACGCCGATCCGGCGTGGGACGAGTTCCCGGTGTACGCGCTGCACGTGCCCGAGCAGCAGCCGGACGAGGACCGCACGGTCGGCTACCTGTGGGACGACGTGGCGAAGTACACCGTCGATCTGGACGCCGAACCGGACTCCGCGGTGCTCACCTCGCAGCCGCACGGCCTCGGGGTCTGCCCGGTGGTGCGGTTCTCTCCGGCCGTGGACCTGCGGGGCCGCACCCGGGGCCTGGTCGAGCCGCTGATCGTCTCGCAGGACCGCCTCAACCAGCAGACCCTGTCCCTGCTGCTCAATGAACACTGGGGCGCGCACGCGATCAGGTGGGCCACCGGCCTCGCGCCGGCCGAGCGGCTGGACCCGGAGACCGGTGACCCGGTGCGCGACCCGGAGACTGGCGAGCCCGTCTACGACGTGCCGAGCCTGGACCCGTCCACCCTGCTGATGGCGCCCAACTCCGATGCGAAGTTCGGGCAGCTCCCGGCGATGCCGACCGGCGATCTGCTGGCCTCCCGCCGTCAGACCGTCGAAGAGATCATGGGCCTGGCGGACGTGCCGCCCCACTACCTCGCCGGGTCGAACCTCGTGAACCTGAGCGCGGATGCCCTCGCGGCGGCAGAGACCTCGTTCAAGCGGTTCCTGTCCACCCTCCAGGACTCGCTGGGCGAGTCGTGGGAGTCGGTGTTCCGGCTGTGCGCCATGGTGGCCGGCCGGGGCGAGATCGAGCAGGACGAGAGCCAGGTCGAATGGGCCGAGAAGTCCACCCGCAGCCTCGCCCAGGCCGCCGACGCGATGGTCAAGCTCATGCAGCAGGGCGTCCCGCTCTCCGTCGCGCTGCGCAAGGTGCCCGGCTTCAGCCAGGCCGACATTGACGAGGCGGTGAAGGCCGCCGAGGAGGCAGCCCGCAAGGCCGAGGCCGCCGAAGCCCTGAAGCAGCAGAAGGAGGCGGTCAACGGTGGCGTGGACTCCCAGAACCGCCGAGATCCTGCGCGCGGTGGCCACGTACCAGCTCGCGCAGGAAGCGCTGGCCGCTGAGTTCGCCGCCCGCTGGGCCGAGGCCCTGGCCGCCGTCGAGGCCCGCCAGCTCGCCGGTTCGCTGACCGAGCTGGAGACCGCCTACACGGCGGCGATCCGCGAATCCGCAGCGGCCTCCTACACGCTGTCCGTCGCCTTCTACCGGCTGGTGCGCGCGCTGGAGACCGGCCGCGTGATCGGAGGCCCCGGCTACCGCCCGGGTGCCTCGCTCGGCTCCCTGTGGGCCGACTTCAACAAGGCCACCGGCAAGCGGACAGGCTCCGGCCCGCGCGAGGTGCTGCCGGTGGACATCCGCAACCCCTTCCCCGCCGCTGACCCGGCACGCGAGGCCCGCAGGGCTGAAGAATCGTTCCGCCACCAGGTCGCCGACCGGGTGGCCGCGCACGAGCGGGAGCGCCCGGCCCGGGAGGGCTCGGCGGCGCTGGACGACGCCGAGCTGGTGGCCTGGGAGAAGGAGTTCCTGGAGTCGCTGAAGACCGGCGGTTCGGGGGCGGGCGGGATGCTCGTCCAGGACGCCGGCCGCGACGCCGTCCACCTCGCCCTCCAGGACGACCCGGGGGCGATCGGCTACTTCCGCGCCACCGACGCGAGCCCCTGCTACTTCTGCGCGCTCATGGCAGGCCGAGGCGCGGTCTACAAGTCCAAGCGCACGGCCGCCTTCGGCGCTCACCCCCACTGCCACTGCCAGGCCGTCCCGATCTTCTCCCGCCGCTACCGACTGGCTACCGAGAACGACAGGTTCGCCCGGATGTGGCGCGAGTTCGGGGGCGGGTCACTGGCCGACTGGCGCACGTACTATGCCAGGAACCAGTGACCCAGCCCGATTCAACCATTGCAGACGACGCACGGGGCATCAATCAGAATCCCAGCACACCGGCCGAGATCTTCCCGCCGAGACGGCTGAATGGTGGACAGGAACAGATTAGGGGTTAACCCGCTTCCCGACCTCTGTGTTGTCAGGGTACTGAGCGCTTTTTGTTCCGTCCCATCGGATGGTTATCTGGAAGGATGACTGTGTCGCGCTGATAGATGGAGTGGACGTCGATACTGCGGGCGTACCCGAAGGATGCTGCCACCCGTGCCAGGTGTCACCACCGTCAGACGAGGAGTTAGTCCATACAAGCCCGTCGGTCCCAATGCAGCTAAGTAGGGTCTGCAACTGCTGGTTATACATCGGGTGCCCCGGGCCGACGGTGTAGTCCTGGTATCCGAGTCGGGCGGCGGACACGCCTGAGTCACAGAGGCCTCCGCCCGGCACCTTCTGCGCCCCCTTGGAGATCTGGCCTGCTCGCGCCCCGACGTAAACGGCCTTGTCCGTTCCTACGAAGTAGTCCCTTATTTCGGTTTGTCCACTCAGGCTCATGCGGGTGATTGGCCGCGTAACGGCGTGGCCGATCGAGTGGGCAAGGCTGGTTTTGCCAACGCCGGGAGGACCGACGAGTAGTATGGGGCTGCGATATGGCTTGGTCCAGCTGCTGGCAGAGTTGATGTTCCCGTTGGAGTCGAAACGCAAGGCGATGTCGGCCATTTGCTCGTCCTGCTGAACAACATCGACATAGAGGTCGGGGCCGATGGCGACCATGGATGGCCCGCTGACGGACCAGGCATCGCCAGGAACTCGTGCCCACTGTGTCCACATGTTGGCGGATGGGCTCTGGAGGAAGCTGTAGTAGATCTGGCCATCGAGACCTCTGTGGGAAACGACGATTCGGTCCTGCAATTGCACGATGGCCGGTTCGTCGACCGTCTGAGAGTGGCCTGCGCCGAGCGGTCGGAAATCTCCGCCGTTGTACCGGAACCAAACGCCATTGTCCGTTCCCCGAACCACTTCGAAGGTGTTGCCGCCGACCGTCACTTTGGCGATGGCTGAAAACCCGCGCGACGGCCCGGCGATGTTCGACCAATCAGTTTCTGCGGCTATCGCAGCGCGACCCGGAATGCCGGAAAGAACCAGAGTGGCCCCCGCGATCGAGGCCAGGGCCCTGCCCCATTTGACAGTGCCGCGCCTTGAGTCCTGTTTCGCCATGCCATTTCCTCTCATGAACCTGCTGCCGAGTACGGGATTCTGTCCTGTTGATGCAGTCGAGCCGAAAGGTCCTGACTCCATCTCGTCAGTCGCGGCGCGAACCGTGCCTTCCCGCCGTCCCGGAGCAATATTTCATGTCCAATCAGATTCAGTTGTCCGGCGGTGCATTGACCCTTGCCACTCAGTGCCTGGCTTCGCGCTGTCAGCCTCAGCCGCTGCTGACCCCATGCCTTGCCGAGGGGGCTCTTCATGCTGCCCGCGGGCTTACCGTCTAGCGGTTCAACGGCTGGCTGACCCAATCCATCTACACCAAGACGTAGGAGAGACGTGCCCGAGACCCCGACCCCGGCCGAGGCGATCCCCGGCGGCGTGGCCCACCCGGACACCCCACCCGCCCCCGAGCAGTCCGAGGGCCCCGCCGTGGAGAGCGGCGAGCAGACCCCGGCCGCCCCGGTGCCGACCGAGCCGGACTACAAGGCCCTGTACGAGAAGATCCAGGCCGACCTGGAGACCGCGCGCGAGCGCGGCCAGGAGGCCGGGGTCGAGGCGGACGAGCTGCGCGCCCAGGTCGCCCAGCTCCAGGAGCAGGCCCTTCGGGACCGGATCGCCGCCGAATACGCCCTGCCGCCGGTCCTCGCCGCCCTGGTCCAAGGCGGTGACGAGGCCACTGTGCGCAAGCACGCCGAGGCCCTGGCCGCCGTCGCCGCGCCGAAGCCGCTGCTGGGCGCGGGCGGGCTGACCCCGAACGAAGAGCCCGACCCGTACAAGGGTCTCGCCGAGAAGCTGCGCCAGCGCCGCTACGGCATCTGAAGAAACGTTTCACCTAGGCCGCCCTGCCCCCGGGGCGGCTTTCCGCTACCCCGAGGAACAGCGCCATCAGCACCAACCCGAACCGTGCCAACGCCTTCCAGAACCCGGACAAGCTCGTCGCCCAGGCCGTCGCCAACCTGAAGGACTCCGTGGTCCTGGCGGGCATGTTCGACCGCCGCGCCGCGTCCGAGTTCGTCAACGCCACCGGTCAGGTCATCAACATCCGCCGCCCCGCCCGCCTGAAGGGCGCGGAGGAGGCCATCGACGCCAAGCGCAAGTTCAACGACGCCTCCACCTGGATTCAGTCGGAGAACCTGAACGAGGGTCTGCTGACCGTCAAGCTGGACACCCATGCCTACTCCGCGGTGGACCTCTCCGATGCCGAGCTGTCGCTCGACCTGCTCTCCTTCGGCGAGCAGGTCATGGTGCCGCAGGTCGACTCCATCACCGAGCGCCTGGAGAACAAGGTCGCCGGTGCGATGACCGAGTTCCCCGAGGTCGCCACCACCGCGAAGATCCCGGTCGACCTGACCAAGGCCACCAGCGACGAGGCGGCCGGCCAGATGATCCGCAAGGCCCTCGCCCGCCTGCGCGTCCAGCTCAACAAGGAGAACGTCCCCGCCGAGGGCCGCACCGTCGTGCTCGGCTCCGAGGCCGCGTTCTACCTCCTCAACTCGCCGAACGTCCTGTCCGCGTCCGAGCACGCCGACGGCGGCGCGGCCCTGAAGGAGAGCACCCTCGGTCGCATCCACGGCTTCCGCCTGGTGGAGTCGACCAACGACAAGCTCAACCCGCTCGGCGTCTACGCCTTCCACCGCAGCGCGATCCAGCTCGTCTCCGGCGCGCCGTCGGTCCCGGAGTCCGCGAAGGGCGGCCGGCAGACCGCCGACGGCTTCGCGCTGCGCTGGATCAAGGACTACAACTCCGGCGCGGCGATGGAGCGTTCGTTCCTGTCCTCGTACTGGGGGGCCACTCTGGTGACCGACCTGAAGAAGGGCGAGACCGACTGGACCAAGCCCGCCAACCTGGTCAAGGTCCGGGGCGTCAAGGTCACCTTCACCGGTGAGCCGAAGCCGCTGGCCCCGGCCGCGTGATGAGTGCCGGGCTGACGGTCGCCGCGCTGTTCGCCCGCCTCGGCAGGCCCGCCCCCGAGCCCGGTACGCCGGACTGGGAGCGGGCCAGCACCGCGATCGAAGACGCGTTCTGGGTGATCGCCGCCCAGGGTCACCGGGCCTGGTCGCCCGAGCGGCACCCTGCGGTGATCCGATCCCTGGCCCTGGCCGTCGCCGACCGGCGCTTCCGCAACCCCGAGGGGTACGTGCAGGAGCAGGCCGGAGAGGTGTCCTACCGCATGTCGGACGGCTCCCCGGTGGGCCTGGCCCTCACCCGGGGCGAGCAAGCGCTGATCGAGCGGGTGGCCGGCCGCTCCGGTCTGCGCTCCGTGCAGGGCCGCCGCGAGGTCGCCTCACGGGGCCTTCGCACCGGCTACCCCTTCCCCGACCCGGTGGACTCCTGGGGGCCGGTGTGAGCCTGCTGGAACGCGGCCGGACCCGGGTGACCGTCCACACCGTCCGCTACGTCGATGACGGCTACGGCGACCGTCGGCCGGCCCCCGGGCCGAGCAACACCTACTCCGCGTGGGTCGCCCCGGTCGGTGACGCGGCGGGTTGGCGGGCCCCGGTCGGCGCTCAGGTCGGCTGGTCGCCTCCGGTCCGTCGCAAGATCGTCTTTCCGCCCGGCGTGGTGATCGACAAGTGGTCGTCCCTGACCTTCGAGGACGACGGCGATCCTGGAACGCACTGGGCGGTGGTCGACGCACCCCGCTCGCACCACGGCGCTTCCGACCGGATGCGCTTCGTCACCGTGATCGTGGAAGGGGGTGGCCAGAGTGGCTGAACTCCGCCCGGACCTGGACGCGGTGGTCGCCGCCCTGCCCGGCGTGATGGGCGCCCTCAAGCTCGAAGCCGCGGAGCGCGCCGCCCGGGTCGTGGCGAAGGCTGCGCTGCACGTCGACACCGGCGAGTTCATCGCCGGGATCAAGGTCCGCCGCCACGCCAAGGGCTACGCCATCGTCAACCTGGACCCGCTGGCCGCCCACAAGAACTGGGGCGGCTGGAACGAACGGGCCGGGCGGCCGGTGGACGGCATCCACGCGATGGAGGCCGCCCTGTGGTGACCCGCGAGCCGTACCTGATGCCCGACTCCGAGCGCATCGTCCTGGAGGCCCTGCGCACCGTCCTGTCGGAGCACCGCTGCGCGGTGTACCTGCCCGCCGACTGGCAGCTCGCCCTGCGCAAGACCGGCGGCCTGGTCATCGCCCGCCGCGTCGGTGGCGTGATGAAGGATAAGCGCTACGTGGACGAGGGCATGTTCACCGTCCAGACCTACGCCACCAGCCGCGCGGACGCCTCCCTGCTGGCCCGCCGCGCCCGCGCCGGCCTGGTCCGCCTGACCTTCGAGCAGTGGGGCAACGCCGAGGGCTACCTGTCCCGCTTCCGTGAGGCGACCGGGCCGTTCATGACCACCGACCCCATGACCGAGGCCCAGACCGGCTTCTACCGGTTCTCGGCCAACTACATGATCGCCACAAGGCCCCGCTGAGGGCCGGAAGGGAGTCAGCTTGGCTGCTGACGACGCCCCGGTCCTGGTACCGGGCACCGGATACATCTACGTCGCCCCGCCGGGCACCGCGCTGCCGGACCTGAGCAAGCCGGGGTTCGACCCGAAGGACAGCACTAAGTGGGGCCCCGAGGGCCTGACCTGGAAGAGCATCGGGAACACCTCGCTGGACAACGGCATCGAGATGTCCGTCGACGGCGACGAGCCCGAAGTCCTCGGGAGCTGGCAGAACAAGAGCCTGAAGACGACCGACCCCGGCAAGACCTACGCCGTGACGATCAACCTGTCGGACTTCACCGCCGAGTCCTACCGGCTGTACTACGGCACCGACAAGGGCCTGGACTCCAAGGGGCTGTTCTCGATCCCGACGTCCCCGGCCGCGCAGAACCGCGCGCTGATGGTCGCCGCCGTGGACGGCACGAAGGCCGTGGTCTGGCACTACCCGAAGACGAGCATCATTGGCGCGGACTCGGTGACCATGGACCCCGCCGCACTCGGCGAGATGCCGGTCAAGGCCACCGTCGTGGCCCTCAACCAGAGCACGCCGCTGGGCTCCGTCACCCCCGTGTTCGACCTGGCCGCCGGCCTCCAGACCCCGGCTGCCTGACCTCGTTGTCCCTTCCGTGCAACTCATCGCCGCCGCGCAGCTCATGCTGGACCCTGCGAAGGGCGCGGATCGCGACGATTGCTGCATCGCTCAGTGGTGGGATCACCCGTAGCAACAGGTACCGAAGGCCCGCGAAGCCTGCGCCGAGAACAACCAGCCACTCAGAGACTCCCACCGACACCGATAACTCCCTCTGATGGGGGCAGATCGGGGTGGTCCTGTTTCCAGGCAGGCTCGACCCGATCCACCGCAAGCGGTAGATGAATCGAGACCTGCCGGTGCAGGTGCTCGTGTATGCGCTGGAGATTGTTCTCCAGCACCTTTCAAAAGCCCCCGAGGGGGCCCACTTGCGGGTGTTGGTGGGTTCAATTTTCCCCCGCGACCACCAGTCGAGAGCACCGGCTCTCGAACGGCAGCACACGGGGCAAGGACGCGTTGCCCTGCGCCCTCTGGCCCGAAGGTCCGATTGCCCGAGGGAAGCCATCCCCCTTGCACTCTTAGTTTCTTGACTTCACGTCACTTCTGTCAAACCGCCTGGAGGCAACCCCTTTGACCACCCTGGACTTCGCCGACCTCAAGGCCGAAGCCGACCGCAAGCACGCAGGCAAGGGCCTGAAGTTCATCGCCGCCAGCGGCAAGAAGGTCCGGCTGCGCCGGATCGAGGCCCTGCCCGGCGGCGACCTGAAGACCGCTCTGGCCCTGCTGGACGTCGTGCAGTCCGAGAAGGTCAGTAACGAGCGCCGCATCGACGCGATGTCCGCGTTGCTGGTCGCGGTCGCCTCCGACAAGAAGGCGATGCGGGAGTCCGTGGACGCGCTGCCGCTGCCGGAGCAGATGAAGATCCTTGAGCGGTGGATGGAGGAGGCCGCACCGGGGGAAGCCGCGGCCTGATCAGGCTGCTGGACGAGCACGGCGCGCAGATCACGGCCGACCTTCGCCGCTACTGCGGGGTGGACGTCCTGGACTGGGTCCGGGGGCGGCACTCCGCCCGCTTCGTCCTCGCTCTGATCGGGACCTTCCCCGACGGTTCCGCGACGGTGGCCGCCCTGCGCGGTGGCCGTGAGGCCTTGGGCTGGGATGCCCGGACCTATGTGCTCGCGGATCTGGTGGACGCCGTGCAGGCGCTCACCCATGTCCAGGTCGCCAAGGCGTCGAAGAACCCTCGCGCGGTCGAGAGCCCGAAGCCCTACCCGCGCCCGTACGCCAAGCGCAACAGCCGGCCGACCGGCACCAGCCCTTTCGCCGCCGCCCTCCAGCGTGAGGTCGGCGAGGGTGGGGGTCCGGTGCTCGCCGAGTCTTCAACCCCCCTTGCAGAAACGTTCAGCCTTCCGGCGGCCGTGCTCGCGCGCTCCGCCGCGCCGATGCGGCCCGCGCCGGTCCGACTCACGTAGGAGGTGAGCCTGTGGCCGGCCCCGGCGGCAAGGAGGCCGGGCGCGTCCACGTACGCGTCCTGCCCGACACCGACGGCTTCCGGGACCGCTTGAAGCGGTACCTGGAGATGCTGGAGAAGTACACCAAGCTCTCCGTCAAGCTCGACCTTGACACCACGGGCGTCAACGCCCGGCTGCGGGAGCTGACCCACGACCGCACGGTCCGGGTCAACGTCGTCGCCGACACCGGCGAGGCGGCGGCCCGGATCGCAGCGCTCACCCGCGAGCGACGAGCCCGGGTCCGGGCGGACGCGGACACCGCGCCGGCCGAGGCCCGGATCCGGGCCTTCACCGGCCGCCGCTGGCGGCTGGGCATCAACGTCCACCTCGCCAGAGGTGGGTTCGACCGGATCAAGTCCGGTCTGGGGGAGGTCGGTTCGGGGGCCGCGGAGGTCGCCCGGAACTTCGGCCGGCTCTTCACGCTCTCGATCGAGCAGACGGCCTCCGCCCTCCAGGGCATCGGGGCGGGCATCGCCTCGGCCGCCCAGGGCACCCTGGGCATCGCGGCCGGCTTCGCCCAGTCCGCCGCAGCGACGCTGCCGCTGCTGGTGGCGGTCACCGCCATCGCCTCCTGGGTGACGGTGGTGGCCTCCGGGCTGGTCGCCGTCCTGGCGCTGGCCGCTCTGCCGGTCCTGCCCCTGGGGCTCGCGGCCGTCGCAGCGGCGGGCGACATGAAGGCCCTCGGCGACAAGGCCGAGGAGGCGATGCAGAAGGCGTCGGCGGCGCTCAAGCCCGCGACCGCCGCCATGCGCCACGAGTTCGGCGGCGCGGTCAAGGACGTCACGGCCTGGTTCAAGCAGGCCGAGCCGGTCCTGAAGTCGTTCTTCGACGCGGGCTCGGCGTTCGTCCGGCCCATGGTGAAGTCGGTCACCGACTTCGCCGATGTCCTGTTCCCCAAGCTCACGGCGGCGATGCAGTCGCCGGGGATGAAGGCGTTCACCGAGCAGTTGCCGGTCGCGCTCGTCGGGATCGGGGCCGCCTTCGGGGACTTCTTCGTCACCCTGGCGAACGGGGGCGATCGGCTCAAGCTGATCCTGTCCCCGCTGGTCGGCGTCCTGGACGCCGTCCTCCAGGGGATCGCCTCGCTGGCGGTCCAGTTCTCGCCGGAGATCGCCGCGTCGATCTCGTGGTTCGCGGACACCCTCCGCCAGTTCTTCCAGGTCTTCAAGGACAACGCCGAGGCCACGGCCGCCATGATGCGGCTGGTCGACCTGAGCCTCCGCGCGCTGGTCGTCGGCTTCGGCATCGCGATGGCCGCCTGGAACGCCTTGGCGGTCGCCGCCGTCGCGGCCTGGCACGCCGTCCAGGCGGCGTGGGACGGGCTGATGTCCGCCACCTCCGCAGCCTGGTCCGCGGTGACCTCGTGGACCTCCTCCGCCTGGGCGTCCGTGACGTCCGCCGTCTCGTCGGCGGCCAGCGCCGTGGGCTCCGCCGTCTCCTCGGCCTGGAACTCCGTGACCTCCTGGACCTCGTCGGCCTGGTCGTCCGTGACCTCCGCCGTGTCGTCGGCAGCGTCCTCCGTGGCCTCCGCCGTCTCGACCGCGTGGAGCAACGTCTCGTCGTGGACGTCCTCCGCCTGGGGCTCCGTGACCTCCTGGACCTCGTCGTCCTGGTCGTCCGTGACGTCCACCGTGTCGTCGGCGGCCTCGTCCGTGGGCAGCGCGGTCTCGACAGCCTGGAGCAACGTCCAGTCCTGGACGTCCTCGGCCTGGAACTCCTGTGTCAGCGCGGTGAGTTCGGCATGGTCGAACATCGCCAGCGGCGTGTCGTCCGGCATCTCGACCGTGGTCTCCTACGTCTCCAGCCTGCCGGGCAAGATCCTCAGCGCGATCGGCGACCTGGGCTCGCTCCTGTTCGACAAGGGCAAGAGCGCCATCCAGGGCCTGGTCAACGGCATGAAGTCCATCAGTATCAGCGGCGTCGTCTCAGGGATCGTCTCGTCCCTCAACCCGTTCAAGGCCAGCGTCCCCGCCTCCGCTCCGGCCGTCGCGCCGCGCTCGCTGATGGCCGCACCGGTCATGGCGCTGGCCGCGATGCCGGTGGCCGCGTACGCGAGCCCGCTGGAGCAGGCCCTTCGCCCCGTCGCCTCGGGGATTCGCTCGCTCGACTCCTACGGCTACGGCCAGCGCGCCGCCGCAAGCCTGCGCCACCCCGACACCACGTCCAAGGCGGGCCGGGAGCGCCACGGCGCGCACATCACTGTCAATGCCCGCACCGACGCGGACCCCCACGAGATCGGCAAGGCCATCGCGTGGGAGCTGAAGACCTCCGGGAGGTAGCAAGATCGGGGCTCTCTCCCCACCCTTCATCAGCGACGTCACCGCCCACACCGCCCGCGTCTTCTTCACGAAGACGGCGGGCGCGTGGACGGACATCGAGACCACCAACACCACAACGGGCAAGGCGCACTACGACGCCGAAGACCCCACGTGGCCGGGGTCGGCCCTCATCGGCGACGACGGCCCGCTGGGCGACGACCCGCCCCTGGAGCCGGACACCGAGTACCGGGTCCGCTACCACTGCACCGGCCCCGGCCTGGACGCCTGGTCGGAGCCGGTCACGTTCCGGACCCTGCCGGACCTGCCGCCTCCGCGGCTTCCCGACATCGGCCCCCAGCCCAGCGCCCACAACCCCTACACCGGCCAGCCGTGGACGGCGTCGTGGGGCGGGCTGCTGCTCGGCGAGGACTCCACCATCGTCCTGGAAGAAGTGGCCGGCCTCCTGGACGCCCCCGACGTGCGCACCTCGGACGCCGAACTGCTCCAGCGCGACGGCCTGACCCCGGGCACCGACTACATGGGGGCGCGCACCGTCACGCTGACCATGCTGGCTCTGGACGACCACGAGCTTCCCGCTGTGCTGGCCGCGTTCGCGCCTGGCGGCGAGGAGCGGGCGTTCGAGTTCGCGTTCCCCGGGGTGGCCGGCGGGAGGGCCCGGATCATGGGCCGGGTGCGCAAGCGGGCCGTGACCGTGGACCGTGAGTTCCACGCGGGCCGCCGCCGCGTCACCGTCGAGCTGCTGGCCACCGACCCCCGGCTGTACTCGGCCGACGAGGCGAGGGCGACCGTGGCGGTGGCCGCCCCCCGCGAGGGCAGGCCGATCTTCCCGCTGACGTTCCCGTTCGACCTCGGTGACGGACCCGTCGCCCGGGCCGCTCCGGACATCGCCAACACCGGCTCGGTGGACACGTGGCCCGTCGTGCGGCTCACCCCGCGTTCCGGGGAGGTGCGCGACCCGTCGCTGACCCTCGTCCACAACGGGGAACGGAAGCGCTTCGCGCTTCGTGGGCTGCGGGTCGGCCGCGGTGACGCCCTGGTGGTCGACATGGGCCGCCGCCGCATCACCCTCAACGGTGCCAGCAGGTTCGGACAGGTCGACCCGACCTCCGTCTGGTTCGCCCTCCCGCCCGGTGCGAGCACCGTTCAACTCGACGTATTGGAAGGCCCCGACGGGGTCACGGCGGATGTGCAGTGGCGCTCCGCCTGGATGTAAGGACCCCCCTCTCTTTGGCTGCTGAACTCCGCGCACCCCTCTTCGTGCAGCAAGGCCGGTATGACGCGCTCGATCTGCGCACGATGATCGGCGGAACCCGGGGCGCCCACGTCGGCGTCGCCGGGCCCACCGCCCTGCTGGTCGAGAAGGTCGACAACCCCACCCCGCGCGTCTCCGTCGCGGCCGGGTCGGTGTGGCTACCCGACGACGTCGCCGTCTCCCACAAGGGCGCCGTGCACTTCGCGAACCTGGACGCCTCCGTGCAGCTCCAGTGCTCCACCCCCAAGCCAGGTGAGGCCGCGCGCACCGACCTGGTGGTGGCCTTCGCCGACCCCGACTCCGTTCCCGCAGGCCCGCTGCTGATGGACATCCGCACCACTGCGGACCAGTACATCCAGCCCGTCTCCTACGCGGCCGACGGCACCCCGTACGCCACCGCCGCCTCTGGTGCACAGGTGACGAAGGAGGGCGCCAAGGGCTGGTCCATCGCGGCGTTGGCCGAGTCCACCCCGGGCGCGAAGGACTGGCCGGTGCCGTCCAACTCCATCCGGCTCGCCCTGGTGAACATCGCCCAGACCGGCATCACCGGCATAGAGGACCAGCGGTTCGTCGTCGCAGGGCAGCTCGACACCACCCCGCTGCGCCACCTGCGCACCGCCGGTGCCCAGGGCATCGCCCAGGCCGCCACCGGGGCCCCGGCCGGCTCCCTGGTCTACGACGCGGTAACGACGGCGCTGCACAAGGTCACCGGTCCCGGCACCACCGCCCCCGTTGTTCCCGGCGCGGTCCGTCTGGACCCGTCGTACCAGGCCGCGGACGGGGCATGGGGCACGCTGGCGTGGCACACCTTCACGGCCCCGGCCGCCCCGTACCCGCGCCTGGCCACCGTCTCCTTCGAGGCCTCTTACCGGGGCGACTTCGGCGAGGGCTGGATCACGCCCACGGTCGTCGGGCACGGTGAGCGCCGTCGTGCGGGCCGCCCGCAGTTCGTGAGGGCCGGCAACGCCCACGACTCCCGGGGCAGCGCCACCGTCCGTGTCCCGGCCGGCACCCCGCTGAACGTCTCCAGCATGGTCTCCACGGACAACTCGGACAACAACAACGTCCGGCTCACCACGGCGTGGACGTCCTACGCCGAAGCCGTCGTGGTCCCGGCGGCCTGATGACGGACGACAACGGATACCGCGTGATCCTCTCCGAGTTCAAGGGCGGCGCTCTGCTCGCCGAGCTGCCCGTCTCGGCCCTGAACTACCGCTCCATCCTCAACGCCCCCGGCTCCGCGAGCTTCACCGTGCCTCTGGCCGCCGAACCCCTCGCCGGACTCGACTGGTCGCTCATCTCACCGTGGCGGATCACCGCCCACGTCCAGCGCGGCAGCCGCGTCCTGTGGGGCGGCCCGCTGCTGACCTGGAACGTGGACCTGGCCGCCGAGGAGATGACCCTCGACTGCGTGGGCCTGTGGGAGTACTACCGCCGCAACATGATCAACCTCGGGTACTCCACCGGCACCACGCCCCGCGAACAGACCACCATCGCCCGGGAGCTGATCCAGCAGTTCGCCGACAACCCCTCGCCGGTCGCTCCCGGCGAGTACGGGTACTGGGGCAGCAACGGCCCCGGCGCGCTCACCTTCGGCCCGGACCTGGACACCATGAAGCGCGAGCGCACCTACGACTGGTTCGCGTGGAAGTCGGTTGGTGAGGCCGTCGAGCAGCTGGGCGCGGTGATCAAGGGCTTCGATTTCCGGGTCGACTACGCCTGGGACCTGGACGCCCGCCAGATCCGCAACCACTTCCGCTTCCTCTACCCGGCCGGCGGCCAGGACACCGGCATCATCCTGGAGCACGGGGCGAACTGCACCGTCACCACGGTCACCTCCGACGGCGACCGGATGTGCACCGAGACCGGCGTCAACGGCGCGGGCGAAGGCTGGTCGCAGTTGAAGAGCTGGTGGTACAACGGCCAGCTTGAAACCGAAGAAGGCCGCCGCATTCCCCGCCTCGCGTCCATCGCCACGAACAACTCGGTCGTACGGGTCGACACCCTCACCGCGCAGGCCGAACGTATGATCGCCGTCGGCGCGTTCCCGATCGTCGTCCCCGAGGTCACCCTGCACCCGGGCGGCGAGTACTCCGCCGCCGAGCTGCGCGTCGGCCACAAGATCCGTGTGCGCGCCCGCACCGCGAAGTGGCCCGGCATCGACGCCGAGTACGTGATCCAGGAGATCAACACCAAGGTCACCCGGACCGGCGAGGAGGCCACGCTCGCCCTCGTGCCGGTCACGATCTTCGAGCGCGTGGACGACTGGGTGAAGGGCGAACTGGAGGCAGCCGCGTGACCGTCTACGGCCGTCCCTCCCTCGCCGACGAGTTCCAGACCATCGACACCCGCCTGGCCACGATGGAGCGCACCGCAAGCGCGCTGGGCGCGGTCCTGCCCATGACCCCTTACCGTTCCGGCCTGGACGTCGCCACCACCTGGCGCGCCGCCGCCACCATCCCCACCGCCGGCATCGCCCACCCCGTCCTGCGCCTGGACTGCCGCGTCTCCAGCCGCACCGGCGCGAACGTCTGGCTGCGCCTGTTCGACGTTGACCGGGCCCGCGCGGTCACCGCGGAGTGGCAGTACACCGGCGGTGCGCTCAACAACGGCTGGGTGAGGCTCGATTGGGTCCTGCCCATGGGCGGAAGCCAGCCCGGCGAGTGGCAGCGCGTCCTCCTCCAGACCCGCACCGACGTGGAAGGCGGAGGCACCGTCGACCCCGGCGTGGCCATGGCCCTCCCGTTCAACCAGGCCCCCGGCGCGACCGAAGCCGGCACCTGGACCCCCGTCCCGATCCCGCCCGGCTACGCCTGACCCACATCTCCAGGACCACCGAGGAACGTTCCACGGTGGTCCCGGGCACGCCCGAAAGGTTCCCGCTCCATCTCCCGCGAAGCAATGATCACCGAGGCCCTGAAATGGGCCGACCAGAACTACCGGGGCGGCCTCTCCCCGAACGGCAAGTACTACGACACCCCCTTCGGCCGCTGGTACGGCCTGAACCACGAGCCGTACTGCGACATGTTCGTCTCCTGGTGCGCCGACAAGGGAGGCGAAGCCGCAGCCGTTGGCCGATACGCCTACTGCCCCTCGCACGTCCAGGCGTTCCGCAACCAGGGCCAGTGGTTCGGCCGCGACGCCGCCTTCAAGCGTGGCGACATCGTCTTCTTCTCCTGGGACGGCGGCCCGACCGCCGACCATGTCGGCATCGTGCTGGAGGACTCCGCCCCGGGCCACCAGGTCAAGACCGTCGAGGGCAACACCGCCCGCACCTCCGGCGCGGGCCAGGGCTCCGGCGGCTGCGTCGCCCGCAAGACCCGCCCCCGCTCGGTGATCCTCGGTATCGGCCGCCCCGCATACACCTCCGACGGCACCACCCCGTCGACCGGCCAGGCCGTCACCATCAACGGCCTGTCGTACGGCCCCGGTTCGCGTGGCAACCACATCACCGCCATGGGTCGCGCCCTCGTCCGCGCTGGCTGCTCCCGCTACACCGAGGGCCCCGGCCCGGTGTGGGGCCGCGCGGACACCGAGAGCTTCCGCGCCTGGCAGCTCAAGCTCGGCGACACCGCCGACGCGGACGGCATTCCCGGCCCCAAGCAGCTCGCCCGCCTCCTCGCCGAGCACGGCGACGCCTCCGCGCCGCAGCCGCCGGCCACCCGCACGATCACCGTCCGCCGGGGCATGACTTTGGGCGGCATCGCCGTCGCGGTCGGCACCACGGTTGCCGGGCTACTCTCGCTGAACCCCCAGATCGACAACCCGGACCGGATCACCGAGGGCCAGGAGATCACCGTGCCCGCCGCGTCGGCGTCGCCGACGGCCGCGCCAACCGCCGATCCGGCCACCGCGGACCCGGCGGTTCCCCCGGCCCCGGACCAGCCCGAGCAGGCCCTCCCAGTCTCGGACCCGCTGCCCACCCCGGCCCCGGGCGCGGCCACCCACACGGTCGCGGCGCGCGACACCCTGTCCGCCGTCGCCGCCCGCTACGGGGTCGGCCTGGACGCCGTGGTCAACGCTAACCCGCAGCTCGCCGACCCGGACTGGATAGAGGTCGGCCAGGTCATCAGCCTGCCGACCGCCACCGCCGGAGCTGCCGCCCCGCCGGTCCACACCGTCGTGCCGGGCGACACCCTGTGGGACATCGCCGCCCGCTACCGCGTCACCCTGGAGGCGCTGGTCGCCGCGAACACCGCCACGGTGGCGAACCCGGACCTGATCTTCCCCGGCCAGGACATCGTGGTCCCGGACGGCTCCGCCCCCGTCCCGCGCCCGACCGCCCCGAAGGCCCCGGCCCCCGCTGTGTCCCCGGAGCCCGCCGCGCCCGCACCGGCCGGATCCACCCCGGCCCCGCCGGTCGAGGAACGGCCGGCCGCCCCGAGCACCAGCTACTCCAAAGACCTCGCCGGGTGGATCGAGGAGGCCCGGGACATCCTGCGGGCGAATGGCGACCTCGTCCCGTCCGCCGCCGCGATCGAGCACCGCGCGATGGTCGAGTCCGGCGGCAACCCGCTCGCCGAGAACCACTGGGACGCGAACGAAGCGCTCTACGGTGGCACGTACGGCCTCCTCCAGACCATCCGCCCCACCTTCGACGCCTACTCGCTGCCTGGCCACCGCAACATCCTGGCCCCGGTGGACTCGATCATCGCCGGAGTCCGCTACGCCAACGCGACGTACGGCTCGTTCGAGTCGATCGCCTGGAACAGCGGGGGTTACTGATGGCCGACGACGACGAGCGCCTGGGCGGCGTGGTCATCGGGCCCCGCGAGATCTATGACCAACTCGTCGGAGTCAGAGAGGACGTCCGCTCGCTGGCCCAGAGCAGCGCCACCGTGGACCAGACCCTCAAGGACCACGAAGACCGCGTCCGCGCGCTGGAGCGCTGGCGCTACGGCGTCGTCGCCTCCGGACTCGCCGGAGGCACCGCACTGATCACCGACGTCGTCACATGCCTGAAGGGCTGAGCACCATCAAAGACCTGAAGACCTGGATCACCGAGAACCCCGCGAAGGCGCGGTCGGCCGTCGTCGCAGCGCTGACCATGCTGGGTACGGTCGTGCCAAAGCTCGCGGGCATCGAGACCAACGAGGCCGTCATCGGCCTGCTGCTGGTCATCGCCACGATGGCAGCCGGCCACTCCGCGGGTAACCGCGTCGTCACGCACGAGACCGACGCCGCCAACAGCGACGCGGCCCGCGCCGAAGCGCTCGCCGAGTGCTGCGCTTGCCCTCACCCGGACCCGGCTCCCGCCGTGGTCGGTGCGGACGGGATGAAGATCAAACGATGAACCTGGCCCCGGCCTGCCTTCGGGTAGGTCGGGGCCTTTTCGCGTTCCTGGAGTCTGCCGACCTGGTGTTAACCGGGGTGCCTCAACCGTGGCGAAGGAGTGTGCCGACATGAAGAACATCGCACTGATCGGCCGGGCCCGGTCGGGCAAGGACACGGCCGCCTCGGTCCTGCAGGAGCACGGGTACGTCCGGCTCGCGCTGGCCGACCCGCTGAAGGCCATGGCCTACGACATCGACCCCGTGGTGGGCTTCGAGCTGCTGGGCGTGAACGCCCCGGCCCCCGTCCATCTGGCCGACGCGGTGGACCGCTACGGCTGGGAACGAGTGAAGGACGAGTTCCCGGAGGCCCGCAGGTTCTTGCAGCGGCTCGGCACGGAGGGCGTTCGTCGGCGCGTCGACCCAGACTTCTGGATCGGCCGGTGCCTTCGGGCCTCCGCTGCCATACGGGGCCCGGTCGTCGTGACCGACGTCCGCTTTGTGAACGAGGTGGACGCGCTGCGTGCCGCTGGGTTCGCGGTCTGGTTCATCGACCGGGGCGCCCCGAACGGCGACCACCCCAGCGAACAACTCGGCCCCAAGAACGCCGATCTCGCCATCTCGAACACCGGCTCCCTCGCCGACTTCCACGCCCGAATCCGCGAAGCCCTGGAGGCCGCCGCATGACCCTGCGCGACCGCTTCGACGCCATCGACCGCACCGCCACCGCGATCGAGAACGTCGTCTTCGTCTACACCCCGGTGCCGGACCCGCTCACCCTGGACGAGCGCGCGGCCGACGAGCAGGCCGCGAACGCCCGGGTCGAGGCGGAGGTGCCCGGCTACTCGGACACGTTGCCATCGTTGCGCTAACGATTAGGCCAGCCCGAGACAGATATCAGATCTAGGCTAATCAATCCGCTTCATCTACCCGCCGGGCGAGTAATCATTTTCGTTAATCTTCAGCGTTAACGGTTTTCGACTATCGAGAGGCCAGAAATGATATAAATCATTACTTGAACCCACTTCACATAAACAACTTTCAGAATGGAGGTTGTTTATGTGGGGTCGCGCAGATGGGCGAGTCCGATGCTTCGCCGATGGCCGCCTCCCAGTCGAGCGGAGATTGCCTTTGCAACACCCCATGACCTGCGGCGATATGTGCACGTAGCACTTTGCTCGCCGGAGATTTGGACACGGTATCTGACGGGCCCTAAGATGCCAATGCGACTGCGGGTCACCCCGGCCAGGGTGACCCGCTTGATCCTCGCGTTCCCTCTTTCACGGACCCGAAAGGACCACCCTCATGATTGCACAGAACGAGCAGGATTCCTCTTCCGGGGGTAGCGACAGGCCCGTCACCTGGCGAGACCTGATGATCTACGGACACGGTGTGCTCACGACCGCGTCGCTTCACCTCCAGGTCGGCTGGCCGACCTCAACGGCCGCCGCCGTCGGTCTTACCGGACCGGTGACGTGGGAGCTACTGCGCCGCCGTCGCTGAGCAGGGATCGGCTAGGTAAGTAAGGTAAGTAAGGTAAGTAAGGTAAGTAAGGTAAGTAAGGCTCCATCAGCCCCGGTTGTCCCCTCGGACGGCCGGGGCTTTTGCGTGCCCGCACATGGAAGGACCGCATGTCCGAAGGCGTCCGTACGATTCACCAGCGGGGGTCCCGCTACTACGTCCACCCGGAGTCGGGCGACCTCGCTCCCTCGGTGACGTCCATCCTGAACATGGAGGCCAAGCCGTTCCTCCAGGATTGGTCAGCGTCGATGGCGGCCGAGTGCGCGGTGACCGACCTGGAGGTCGTCCAGCGCATCGCAAGCAGGGACCGGCAGGCCGCCGTGGACTTCCTGCGCTTCGCGGCCAAGCGCTACACCAAGGTCCGCGCCGACGTCGGCAGCCTGGTCCACGACTACTTCGAGCTGCGCCTGCGCGGCGAAGAGGTGCCGTACCCGCACCACGACGTGGAGCCGTACGTCCCGCACATCGAAGCGTGGCTCGACCGCTACCAGCCCGAGCTGCTGTTCGCGGAGGACGTGGCCTGGTCGCGTGAGCACGAGTACGCCGGGTCGTTCGACTTCATGGTGAAGATCAACGGCAAGACGGTCCTGGGCGACCTGAAGACCTCCAAGTCGGTCTACACCTCCGTGGCCGCGCAGCTCGCGGCCTATGCCCACGCGGACGACCTAATCACCGTGGACCGCGCGATCCAGGCGTTCCCGAAGGTCGATGCCGGGGCGGTGCTGCACATCACCCCGCAGCGGGCCGAGTTCCGCCCGGTGAAGATCGACCGCGCCGTGTTCGAGCGCTTCCTCACCCTGCGCCGCCGGTTCACCGACGACCGAGCCTCGGACGCCGGGATCATCGGCCGCGTCGCCTGGAAGAACGAGGTCGGCCACCTCACCGGCACCGCCCGCCGAGCTGCCTGACCGGGGCCTGTTAACCCTCCCGCCTCACACATCACGGGACCGACCGACCGGCGGCCCCGCCCCGACAGAACGGACTGCACTTGAGCAACGCACTCGACAACATCTTCGCCAGCGACCCCGAGCTGGCCGAGCGCGCGGAACGCGCCGAGGCGAACGCCCGCCCGGACCTGGCCGGCGTCTTCCGCAACTACGAGGCGGCCCCCGACGGCGGCTTCCCGATCGCCCAGCACCAGTGGATGGTGACCACCGCACTGCCGGCGACCGCCGAAGCCGTGGCCGAGCTGCTGGGCGGCGAGCCGTACGAGCGGGAGACCGAGGCCGAGGACGCCATGGCCGTCAAGACCGACGCCGACCGGGTGGAGGTCGTCATCGACGGCCCCGAAGCCGTCTCGCTCGACTTCAAGCAGTGGGTGAACGGCAAGCTCGCCCACCACTGCGACACCCGCACCTTCCTCAGCCCGCCGGAGGACGTCGGCGTGCCGTGCCGCTGCCCCGGCACCATCGCCGAGCTCAAGGACCGTGCCAAGGCGGAGAGGGGCCCCAAGCCCTCCATCGAAATCGATTTCGCCCTGCCCCACGCCCTGGAGCTGGGCCGCTTCCGCTACAAGACCTCGGGCTGGTCGCTGATCCCCGAACTCCCGGCGCTGAAGGGCGCGCTGGCCAAGTCCGGCGGCCCTTCGCTCGCCCACCTCATCAACGAGCGCGTGCAGTACACGAGCAAGTCCGGCCGAGACGTGGACTACCAGAAGGCCACGGTAAAGGTCATCAAGCCGTACGAGCAGGCCATCACCGACAGCCCCTCGGCCGCGATCGAGGAGGAGCCGCCGTTCTAACCGGCGCTCCACACACCAGCACCACCAGCGGGGCCGGTCCTTCGGGGCCGGTCCCGCTTCGCATACCCGGAGAGAGAACCACGTGCACACCCTGACCGGCCCTGAGCCGATCCCGGCCCGGATGATCAACCCCCTTCCGGACGTCGACCGCGCGCAGCAGATCATGCGCTCGGCGTTCCGCGAGTCCCCCCGGCCGCCGTCGGCCGGCACCCGCAACAGCCAGGCCAAGCTGACCGAGCGCAAGGTCTACACCATCCGCCGCGCCGCCGACCTGGGCGCCAGCCTCTCCGCCCTCGCGGAAGCCTTCGGCATCTCCGAACGCGCCTGCCGCCACATCGCCCGCCGGACCTCCTGGGCCCACCTGCCCGAGGAGGGCACAGCCCGTTGACCGACCACTTCACCCCGCTGTGGCGGATTCCGCCTGAGCAGCGCCGGACCTTCCTTCACTGCCGCGCCCGCGCGCTCGCCGCCGAAGGCGCTTCACCACGCCGACTACTGCGGGCCAGCGACGCCGCGCACACCGCCGACTTCCGCGAACCCCGCGCACCGGAGGAAACATGATCTACCGCATCGGCCCCGGCTGCGCCCCGGCGATCGGCGACCTGTACCGGGCCGGGCCCGGGGACACCATCGTGTTCCTGGCGGGCTCGCGCGAGCGCGCGGACTGGCTGCGCTTCTGGCAGGCCGCAGCGGTCGGCGTGTTCCGGGGCGCTGCCCTGAGCGTGGTGACCGCCTAGTGGCCAACCACGCGAAGGCGAAGGGCACCGCCTGGGAATCCGCGGTGGCCGACTATTTGAACGAACAGCTCGGCCAGTACCGGGAGTTCTGGAAGGACGGCGACCGCGCTGTCCGTTGGAAGGACCCGACCGACCGGGACAACGTCCGGCGCAACGTCCAGGAGGGCGTCAACGACATCGCCGACCTCGGGGTGCGCCCGTTCGCCGGGGAGTGCAAGGCGGAGAAGTCGTTCGACCTCGCCGCCTACGTCCGCCAGGCCGAGGCCGAGGCGAAGAACGCCGGCCAGCCCTTCGGGGTCGCGTACGTGAAGAAACCCCGGGCGAAGACGGAGGACGGGTACGCCGTCACCTCCATCCGCACCCACGCGGCGATCGTCAAGGCCCTCCGCGAGGCCGGTTACTGAGAGAAGAGGAGAGGGCCGTGCGCATGTCGGCGATCCTGGACCGCCTGGAGGAGCGGCGGGACTACCAGCCCGGTGAGTGGGTCGCCCGCTGCCCGGCCCACGACGACGGCAAGCCGTCGCTGTGGCTCAACCTGAAGACGTCCGGCATGGTGGGCCTGGCCTGCCGCGCCGGGTGCGCCTTCGAGGACATCGTGGCCGGGATGGGCCTGCTGCCCCGGCACTTGTTCAACGTGGACCCGGAGGGCCTCGTCGCCGTCGCCGAGGCCCGGCCGGAACCGGTCTCGCCGTTCCTCACCGCGGCACTGCGGGTGTGGCTGGACAGCTTGCCGGCCGGTGAGCCGGACGCCGTCCCGGCCGTGGCCTACGCGCAGAAGCGCTTCGGCCTGGCGGCGGCCGAGCAGGACAGGCTGGGCCTGCGCTGGTGGCCCGGTCCGCAGCCGTGCCCCGACTGGGCTCCGACCTCGTTCGTCCGTTATCCCCGCCTCGTCGTGCCGATGCACGACTTCGCAGGAGTGGCCAGGGGCGCGCAGGGCCGGGACCTGTCGGGGCGCTGCCCGGTGCGGTGGATCTCGCTCGCCAACCCGGACGGGTTCGAGTGGCAGCGGTACGGGGTGTTCCCCGGGCCGGACCCGGCCGCGCCGTGGATCGTCGCCGAGGGCCTGTCGGACCCGCTGGCCGTCGTCGCCGACGGCTTCAACGCCGTCGGGGTCCGCGGGGCCGCGCTGCTCAACAAGGACCCGGTGACCTTGGACACGCTGGCCGCCGGCCTCGCCGACAAGGACGTGCGGGTGTGCGGTGATAACGACCGCTCCGGCCGCGCCTTCGCCCAGACCATCCTGGCCGCCCTCCACGAACGGGGCGTGCCCGCCCGGCGGTTGACCCTGCCCGCCGGTTTCAAGGACTACGCAATTTGGAGATCCACCCGGTGACGGCGTGCAACATCGACAGCCTGACCACCACGTACGAACCGGAACGGCCCGCGTTGACGCTGCCGCCGGAGCAGGCGGTATCCGCCTACCGTGAGGCGGCGTCCCGCTACGGGGCGAGTGACATCGTCAACGCTCACGCACTGGTGCAGTACACCCGCAACGGCATCCGCTACGCCGACGGCATGGGGTTCCACGTGTGGTCGGGGACGCACTGGGTGCGCAACGAGGTGCTGGTGCGCCAGGCCGCCCACGACCTCGGCGCGGCGATGGTCGAGACCCTGGCCCGGGAGAAGGCGGTGATCCGCGAGGCGCTGGCGCTGAAGCTGGCCGGGGACGCGCTGGAGGCCGAGTACGAGAAGCAGGTCCAGGCGCTCCCGCTGGCGAAAGCGGCGAAGGGCTTCACCATGGCGAGAAGGATCGACGACCTGATCCGCGAACTGGCCTCGGTGCGCGGGGTGAACTGCTCGGTGGACGACTTCGACAACCAGCCGCACCTCCTGTCGTTCGCCAATGGGACGGTCGACCTGCGCACCGGGCTTCTCAGGCCGCACAGTCCCGACGACATGCTGACCAAGTCCCTGCCGTGGAACTACAACCGGCTGGCGAAGGCCAAGCGGTGGCGGCGCTTCCTGAAGGAGGTGTTCCCCTCCGAGCCGTCGATGGTCGACTACATCCGCCGGCTGTGCGGATACGGCATCACGGGCAGCACCGCGGAGCAGGCGTTCGCCGTGTTGATCGGGACGGGCGCCAACGGCAAGTCGGTCTTCCTGGACACCCTGTCGTACGTGTTCGGGGACCTGTCGGAGACCACCCGGTTCGAGACCTTCGAGGACCGGGGCAGCTCGATCCCCGCGGACCTGGCCGCGCTGCGCGGTGCCCGGATGGTGATGGCCTCGGAGGGAGAGGCAGGCAAGCCGATGTCGGAGTCCGTGCTGAAGCGGGCGACGGGGTCGGACAAGCTGACCGCGAGGTTCATGAGGGAGAACTTCTTCACGTACCAACCCACTTTCCTGCTGTGGCTGGCGTCCAACCACACGCCCAGCTTCCGAAGCCAGGACGAAGGGCTATGGAGGCGCGTGAAGTTGATCAAGTTCGACAAGTACTTCACGCCGGAGGAGCGGGACCACTCGATCTTCGCCACGCTGCGCGAGGAGGCCGAGGGCATCGCCGCGTGGGCGGTCGCCGGCGCGGTCGAGTGGTACGCCGAGGGCCTGAAGGAGCCCGACTGCATCAAGACCGCCACCTCCAACTTCAAGGAGAACTCGGACGCGCTGGCGGAGTTCCTGACGGACGTCCTGGTGAAGACCGGCGGCGAGCGGGACCACGTCCCCGCTCAGGACGCCTACAACGCGTACCGGGACTGGTGCGAGGCCCAGGGCGAGAAGGCATGGACCCGCCGCGGCTTCGTCTCCGCGCTGGACGAGCGCGGCATCCGCCAGCACCGCATGAACAAGGGACGGATGCTGCTCGGCGTGCGCTTCGCCGCCGAGCCGATCGCAGCGGGCCCCGGGATCTTCGCCCCCACCAACGACTAGGAAAAGAGCACATGCGGGTACACCCGTACCGACTGGCCGGAGAGCCGGTCGAGATCAAGGTCCCCGAACGAGTGGACGACCTTCGGGAGTTCCGCACCTGGTGGACCGCCCACGCGGCGGCCGGCACCCTGCTGGGCTTCGACACCGAGACCACCGGCCTGGCCTGGACCGACCGAATACGCCTCGTCCAGCTCGGCGACACCCACACCGCGTGGGTGATCCCTGTCGAACTCGGCGGCCCGTTCCGCGCGGAGGCGATCGAGGCGCTGGCGAAGCTGCCGAACCTGGTGGCGCACAACCTGGCCTTCGACGCGCTGAAGGTGGACACCGAGTTCGGCATCAAGCTCGAAGACCTCTACCCACGTGCCCAGGACTCCCGGGTGACCGCCCATCTCCTGGACAGCCGCCATGACTACGAGGGCGGCGTCGGCCTCAGCCTCAAGCCGCTGTCGGCCTGGTACGTCGACCCGGCCTCGCCCGACACCCAGAACGACCTGACGAAGGTCTTCAACAGCCTGGGCTTGACGAAGGAGAACGGCTGGGCGCGGATCGCCCTCTCGCACAACGTCTACGAGCTGTACGCCGGTCTCGACGCTCTCCTTGTCGCCCGACTGCTGCCCAAGCTGCTGGAGCGGTACAAGGCCGAGGGCCTGCGCGCGGCGCTGCTGCCCTACGAACATCGGCTCGCCCTGGTGTGCGCCAAGCTCCAGCGCACCGGGATGCTGATCGACCCCGAGTACACGAAGGGCCTGGTCGGCCGGCTCGCGGACGAGAAGAAGTGGCACTCCGCGGTGGCTGCCCGCTTCGGCGTGGCCTCGGTGAACTCCCCGGACCAGGTGGCCGGCGCGCTGCTCGGGATGGGTGAGCGGCTGACGGAGAAGACGGACGGCGGCGCGCTGTCGGTGGCCAAGGAGGTGCTGCTGCCGATGGCGGACCTTGACCAGGACTGGCAGCGGCTCGGCATGCGCGAGCCCAACCGGCTCGCGGACGCCGTCCTGCGGGCCAAGAGAGCGGGGAAGTGGTCGACCAGCTACGCCGAGGCGATGTTGGCCAACCGCGACAGTCGCGACCGCATCCACCCGAAGATCAACCCGTTGGGCGCCCAGACCGGGCGCGCCTCGCACTCCGACCCCGCGATGGCGCAGCTGCCTTCCCACGGCTGGGAGGTGCGCCGGTGCGTGGTCGCCGAACCGGGCCACGTCTACTTCTCCGTGGACCAGCAGGCCGTCGAACTCCGCGTGCTGGCGGCGCTGTCGGGCGAATCCCGGATGATCCGGGCCATCGCCTCGGGCGCGGACCTGCACGGCTTCGCGGCCAAGATGATGTTCGGCGAGGACTACACGAAGGCCCAGCGCACCCTGGCGAAGATCGCCGGGCTCGGCACCGCCTACCAGGGCGGGGCCGCGACGCTGGCCAAGCAGACCGGCCAGCCGGTGGAGGTCATGCGCGACACCCTCCAGCGCTACAGCCGGGCCTTCCCCGGCATCAAGCGGTGGGCGCGGAGAATGCAGCGCACCGCGCTGGCGGAGAAGTGCACGATGACCACGGTCACCGGCCGCAGGCTCCACCTGGACCGCGACAAGCTGTACAAGTCCGTCGCGTACGCCTGCCAGTCCACAGCCCGCGACACGATGGGGCAGGCGCTGATCACGATGGACGACCAGGGCCTGACCCCCTACCTCACCATGTGGGTGCACGACGAGGTCGTAGGGACCGCCCCGAAGCGGGAGGCCGCGGACGTCGCCCAGGCGTGCGCGGACGCCATGAGGATGAGCCTGCTCGGGGTGCCGCTGGACACCGACGCCGAGGTCTACGGGCCTTCGTGGGCCGACGGCTACGGACTCCCGGAGGAGTGGGCCTATGCGGCGTGAGCCCGAGAGCGAGCACACGCAGTTCTGCGAGCTCTGCGACGACGAGAAGCCGCTCGGCCAGTTCGGCCGGCGCAAGCGCGCACCCACCGGGCGGGCGAACGTCTGCCGGTCGTGCGTGAAGGCCGCGAACCACAAGGCCAGCACGGACCCGGCCGTCGTCCGCAAGCGCCGGGACGCCCGGCTGCGCCGGATCTACGGCATCACCCTGGCCGAGTACGAGTTGATGGGCCGCCGCCAACGGTGGCGGTGCGCAATCTGCGGTCAGAGAGCCGTCGCTGGGGATCGCCTGGTGGTCGACCACGACCACGCCAAGCCAGTGGGCCAAGCCATCCGGAGGCTGCTCTGCCGAGGCGAGAACGCGGCCCTGGGCCATTTCGGCGACTCCTCCGCCCGACTCGACAAGGGCGCGCAATACCTCCGCGACCACGGCAAATGAGACCCAGCTCACATTACAATCACTTTACGTAATGTTGCCTGCTTATTTACATGATCGGGACCTGTGAACTAGGCCAAAAGTCCCAAAGGGGTCGTTGCCGACGAAGCAGCGCAACCCTTACTGTCTGCACGCAATCTTATGCATATTGGAACATCCTTCGGGAGCGGGAGTGGTGATGACGGGCCAACAGGGCGCCGCCCTCGCGGGCATTCGCCGCCTCCTGAGCCGAATCGCCCGCGCCCGTCGCCGTTTCATCGCGACAGCCACCACCCGGACCGTCCGGGACTTCTGGCGCGCGATCGGCATCACCGACGGGGGCGCGCTCCGCTTGGACCCGCTGCCCCGCCAGATCAAGCAACTGGAGTTGCGCGCGTTAGCCACCCTGCACACCCATAGGGCCGTGAGTCCCGAATCAGGCAGGGCCCGCTTCAGGCGGGCCCTGCACCTACTCATCACCCGCTGCATGGCGCTGTTCACGCGCTCTCTCGCCCTCTCGAACCCCGCGGCCACCCGCCGCAGCGCCCCGGAAGTCTGAATGCCGGCCTAATGGGAGCTACCGGGTTGTAGAAGACTCGGTGCCGTAGCCGCCAGCAGGTGAGCACTCTCGCCGCCGGAGCCGTTCGAGCTCTGAGGTCAGACCGTGCCCCGGCTGGTCGGCCGGGAGGCCAGACCGCTGATGGGGTGGCGTGCCCGCCCCCGAGGGCGTGAGCACTGGATCCATTAGGCCGCGCGCCGCGCCTTCCGCAGGCTGCTCGACGAAGTGAACGACCTGACAGGGAGGGCATGTTGCTGCTGATCGGCGATGACTGGGCGGAAGATCATCACGATGTCGAGATCCAGGACGAGACCGGCCGCAGGCTCGCCGCCGCGCGGCTGCCGGAGGGAGTGGAGGGCATCGCGAAACTCCACGAACTCCTCGCCCGCCACGGTGGCGAGAACCTGGACGCGGCCCGGGTGGTCGTCGGGATCGAGACCGACCGCGGCTCGTGGGTGCAGGCCCTGATCGCCTCCGGCTACCAGGTGTACGCGATCAACCCGCGCCAGGTCGCCCGGTTCAAGGAGCGGTACGCCACCTCCGGAGCCAAGAGCGACAAGGGCGACGCGCACGCACTGGCCGACATGGTCCGCATCGACCGCGACCAGCTGCGGCCTATCGCCGGCGACAGCGAGCAGGCCCAGGCCGTCAAGGTCGTCGCCCGCGCCCACCAGACCCTGATCTGGGAACGCACCCGCACCTTCCAGCGACTGCGAAGCACGCTGCGCGAGTACTTCCCCGCAGCCCTCACGGCCTACGCCGACCTGGCACTGACCAGCACGGACGCGCTCGAACTGCTCATCAAGGCGCCCACGCCCGCGACGGCCGCGAAGCTGACCCGCCCCCAGATCACCGCGGTCCTGGCCCGGGCCCGGCGCCGCAACCGGGACGAGAAAGCGGCCGCGATCCAGGCGGCGCTGCGCGAACCGCAGCTCGGCCTGCCCGAGCCGGTCACCGCCGCCTACGCGGCGGCCGCCGCCGCCCACGCGCGTGTGCTGATCGCGCTGAACGAGCAGATCACCGAGATGGAAGGGCAGGTGAAGGCCCATTTTCTCGCGCACCCGGACGCTGAGATCTACCTGTCGATGCCCGGCATCGCGGAGATCACCGGTGCCCGGGTGCTCGCCGAGTTCGGAGACGACGCCACCCGTTACGCGTCCGCCAAGGCCCGCAAGAACTACGCCGGCACCAGCCCCGTCACCAGGGCCTCCGGCAAGAGCCACACCGTCCAGGCCCGCTACGTCCGCAACAACCGGCTCGCCGACGCGTTGCAGACCCAGGCGTTCTCCGCCCTGCGGGCCTCGCCCGGAGCCCGCGCCTACTACGACAAGCAGCGCGCCCGTGAGGCCGGCTACAACCCCGCCCTGAGGCAGGTCGGCAACCGCCTGGTCGGCATACTCCACGGCTGCCTCAAGACCCGCACCCTCTACGACGAGGCAACCGCCTGGTCACACCACGCCCAAGCCCTCGCCGCTTGACACCCAACGACATGGGGTGTCTGACCTGACCTCAGGCCTCTCCAGGCCCCTGCCCTTCGGCTGAACCGAACCGGCAGGGGCTTTGTCATGCCCTGACGCGGCCCGAGCGCCGGCCGCTGGCTTCGCCATGCCCTTTTGCGGTCCGCCGCGCGGCGATACCGCACGCCCTGATTACTGTCCTGTACATGCCAAGGAATTTCCATGTCCTCCCCCTGCATCACCCCCGCCCTCATCCGCCAGGCCCAGACCCCCAAGCCCCTGCCCGCCCTCACCGGCGTGGGCAAGCTCGACCGGGGACGCGTCGCAACGGAGGAGATCCTGAACGGGCTTGAGGGCATCGCCCGGTCCATCTCCCGCAAGCGGGCCCAGCAGATGGAGGGCGACAGCCATCAGGCCGCCCAGGACATCGCCCAGGAGATGCGGCTGAGCTTCTGGCGCGCCCTCCAGGACTGGGACGTCGACGGCCCCAACACCGCCGAGTTCACCTCGTACGCCTTCCAGCGGGCCAAGCTCGACGGCCGGGCCGCCGCCACCCGCGAGATCGCCCCCGCCGCACCGAGGTCAGCCGCGGGCGCCTTCATGGGTGCCCTCTCCCGCAGCGGCGGGGACGTCGAGGCCGCGAAGGACGAACTGGTCAACCACCCGGACGCCAAGCGGCGGTTCACCCCCGAGCACGCCGACTTCGTCGCCGCCGCCTTCGTCCGCCCCGCGCCGATCGCCGCCGTCTCCGAGGGCTCGCTTGAAGCCTCGCCCACCCAGGACCCGGACCACCTGGTCGAGTACAGCGCGCTCGGCACCACCCCACGTACCGCCCGCCTGCACCTGGCCGTCACCGGCGGCCGGCCGGTCGTCGGCGCTGCGACCACGGCGGGCTGGTGCACCGACCTCCAGCCTTCCCTCGCGCATAACCCACTCGCTGTCTCCCGTGACGCCGTGCGCTGCAAGGGCGTGAAGGTGACCGGCGCGAAGCGCGGGAAGCACGCCACCGGGGCCATCGTCGATCACACCGCGGAGGCCGAGACCAGCGCCCGCTTCGCCGCCGCCGCCCAGGTGAAGGCCGTCGAGCTGCTGGCCCGCATGTCCCCGACCGAGGTCGCCATCGCCCACCTCGCCTACGGCTTCGACGGCAACCCACCGATGCTCACCGACGCCGGGAAGCTCGACGCCGCCGCGATAGCCGAGGCCCTGGGCAAGACCCCCGGCACGGTCAAGGCCACCTGGTCGCGCGCCATGCGCAAGCTGCGGGCCGCCGCGTGAAGGCCGCTGTTAACCGCCCTGCCTCAACCCTGGCGCACCCCCACGGAGAGGCCCCAGAGCGATGAAGTCCCCAGTCGGAACCTACGAACTGACCGGAGGCGCGACCCTGCGCGTCTTCGCCGGCCACGACGACAGCGACGGCTACGGCCTGGAGATCACCCGCGACGGCCAGACCGTCCGCTACGACGCCGGGCACTCCGCCCGCGAAGTCCACGCGTTCGTAGCCCTGTTCACCTGAGGAGGAGAGAGAAGACCATGATCGAGCCCCTGATGCCGCCCGCCCCCGAGCAGCAGACCGTCCACTACGGCGAGCAGCGTTTCCCCTGCAAGTACGACGGGCCCCGCGACTACGCCAGGCTCCACGTGGACGGCGAAGGCGACATCGGCCTCCTCGTCCACTGCGGAGAGACCGCCGCCTCCATCTACCTCCACCCCGAGGTCGCCGAGCAACTGGGCGACGCCCTGGTCCAAGCCGCCGCCCAGTCCCGCACCACAGCGCTGGAGATCGAGCGCATGCGCCAGGAGGAGGCCGAGGCCGCCCGACGCCTCGGCGAGATGGAGGCCGCCCGCCAGGCCGAGGAAGCTCGCCAGGCCGGGCTGCCCTACCTCGCGGCCGGCGGCTCGACCTCGCCCACCGCCTTCCCGCAGCCCGCCCTGGCCGACATGCTCACCGCCCCGCAGCCGATCGTCCCCGAGATACCGCCGCAGCTGCCGACCTTCGCGGACGTGATGCTGCCGCAGCCCGGCACCGCGGAGCGCGAGCGCGCGTTCCTGCGCGCCTCCGAACTTCTCGGTCCGGACGCCGGAGTGGCCTCCAAGATCGCCATGGCGAACTACCTGCTGAAGGGAGCGGCGTGATTCTCCGAACGAGGAGGCTTCTTCGATCGCTATAGACAAGTCTGCGGATGGCTGGGATTCGCCTGACCGTAAGTTTCCATTAGCTTTACTGTATGGATGCACTGTTGCTCCCCCCGCTCACCCGACCTATGGGAGGACTTCGTGAACATCCGCCGTCGCATGGCCATCCTCGCTGGTTCCACAGCCATAGCAATCGGTCTATCCGTCGCTTTGGCTCCCAGCGCCAGCGCCGCCACCTACAGTGGCACATCCCCGAAGGGGGGATATGGCGTCGCTGAGATTAGCCACACCCGGAGCTTCTATGCCTGCGACCTTGGCAACCCCGACGGGTTCCGGGTAGTCGCCCACTTGTGGCCTGACGGATACAACTACCGCTGGGTCCAGGACGCGGACGGCTCGAACAACGGCTGCGGCACGCCACTCCAGCTCACGCTCCCCGTCGGTACCACCTACACCATCCAGGTCTGTCTCCGTGACGGCGCAGGTGGCATCGACACCTATTGCAGCGATCCGGAACGAGGCACAATCCTCACCTGACCCCGCTAGACCCGCTTTTGGCGTGTCTGACCTTCCTCCCGAGCGTGCGACGCCAGGGGCTCGCGCGCCTCGCTGTGAATCATCAGACCCTGCCCCGGGCCGCCCGCGACTACGAAGCCCGCACCCCGGCGGGCGAACGCGTCATCGTCGTCGAAACCGAGCACTCCGCGCCCGGCCAGCTCACCCGAACGGTCGTCCCCCTCCCGGAGCACGTGGCGCTCGACCTCGCCACCGACATTGAGACCGTCGGATGGTGACCCCTGTCTGACCCAGCACGAAGGCCCCCGGCTGGCACTGTCATCGGTGCTGACCGGGGGCCTTTTTCTGTTACGCCGCCTTCGGCTTCGTGCGTTTGCTCTTCCCAGGCTTGACGCGGTCGGCATCCATCGCTGGCTCCGGCGGCTTCCACACGATCCGAATCCGGTCGGCCGTCACCCGCTGCCCTCGGTAGGCCGCCTTCTTCAGGTAGACCCTGTCGATGGCAAGTTGCAGCAGGCTCCGCTGGTACCCCCCGGTAGAGGCCTCCCACAGCTTTGCCCGACGCGCTGGATCTGTAAGGACGCTGATGTCTCCGGTCGGCTGGGCGATCTTCTCCCACTCCGCACGAGCCGCCTCGACGTCCTCCACGGCTGCGCGCCTCAGCTTGACGAAGGTCGCCTCACCGTCCCGTCCACCGTAGGCTCCGGCCGCGTTCAACCGGTCGAGACGGGCCACCGCCTCCTCCGCGAGCTTCATCTGCCCGCGAGCCTCCTGTTCGGCGTTGCTCTCCTCAGGCTGGGACAAGGCAACCCACCCCTTGGCCACGGCGAGCATCGTCGGGTCCAGCGGATCATGTTCATCGAGACGCGCTTCCCACTGCCTCTTGATCTCCGTGAACGTCGAATTTCGATTGATCGAGACAGGGTCAGGGCACTCTCCTCCCGTAACCGAGAGGTAGCACCCGAGCGCTGTGCCACGGAGTGTCGCCCGGCTCCCGCAGCCCTCACAGTAAGTGGGGAACCTCGCCAGGGGATGGGGATCGGCTTTCGTCTCGTCCGACCAGGACACCCCGAACCCCTGGGGCAGCTCGACGCCGGCCGCGATACGGCGGTGGCGGTCCCAGACCTCCTGGGGGATCGTCTTGGCCCCCTTGGCGAAGACCTTCACCTTCTTGCCCTTGGAGTTCAGGTAGACCTGCGCGATGCTGTTGACGGTGATCGCCTGCCACCCCAGATAGACCGGATGCCTGAGGATCTTACTGATGGTCCCGTGACTCCACAGGCCGCCGGTCGGCGACGGGATGCCGTCGCGCGCGAACCCCAACGCAATCTGCCGGATGGACTTTCCGTCGGCAGCCTCGTAGTGGATTCGCTCGATGTTGGGCCAGTTCTTGTCGTTCTTGAGCTTCCGCTTCTTGGTGACACGGGTGCCGTACGGGGCGGCCCCCAGCCACAGGCCCATCTCACGCTGCTCTGCCTTCGTGCTCTTCAGCTTCGCGGACAGACGCTCGCTGAACTCGCGGTCCTCCTCGGCATTCTGGATGATGTACTTTCGGTCCCGCGGCTCAGCCGAGTCCAGTCGGTTGTAGTCGAAGATGAGCCGCTTCCCGGGCTCGTCCAGAATCTTCAGCACGTCTCCCGCGCCCTTGCGGGAATAGCGCGAAGAGTCGTAGACCCAGAGCGCCTGGGTGTCTCCGACGAGAAGCGCGTGAACAGCGGCGTCGAAGTCGGGCCGCTTCACGTTCCGTTTGAACGCGGAGACGTTCTCGCGCCAGACATGGCGGACGCGGTAGCCGTTCTCCCCGGCCCACTCGCGCCCGCGCCGCTCCTGGGCCTTGATGGACAGGATGTCGCGGGTGGCCACCCCGCGGACCTCCTGCGACTTGCGGAGCAGAAGGTCAACCAAGGGAAGATCGTCGTAGTTCGTGCCCACCACTGTTCCACCGTCCTGTCAGGTGGAGACCCCCGCAACCCGGAGGTGTAGGGGTGTCCACTCGCCTAACAAGGACGACCCCAACTTCTCGCTGCAGCGCGTCACCGAGCGCCGCGGCCAGGACGCCCGTACCGACGGCCTGTTCGCCCTCGACGACAAGGCGCAGAAGGACCTGGTCCGGGTCTTCCTCGCCACCCGCGAGGAGCTGCAGGGCAAGCGGATCGACGAGGTCTTCTCGCGGAACTTCCTCGACAGCAACTTCTGGCTGTACTGGCGCACCATGTTCGCCTTCGAGGAGTGGCACGGCGCGCTGGAGATGAAGCTCTACCTGCACCGCTTCATCCATCACATCGGCGGCCTACCGGACCTGTCCGCGCTGAAGTTCACCAAGTACAACCAGTACGAGTCGATGGTCCTGCCGCTGACCCGCTGGCTGATGGACCAGGGCGTGCGGTTCCGCTACGAGGTCGAGGTCACCGACATCGACTTCGACCTCTCCCCCGCCACCGCGGACGCCCCCGCGCGCAAGCAGGCCACCCGGATCCACTGGCGGGAGGCCGGCCGGGAGGGCGGGGTGGACCTCGGCCCGGACGACCTGGTGTTCACCACCATCGGCTCGCTCACCGAGAACTCCGACGACGGCGACCACCACACCCCCGCCCGGCTGGACGAGGGCCCCGCCCCGGCCTGGGACCTGTGGCGCCGGATCGCCGCCAAGGACCCGGCCTTCGGCCGCCCCGAGGTGTTCTGCGGCGACATCCCCCGGAGCAAGTGGGAGTCGGCGACCGTCACCACCCTGGACCCGCGCATCCCCCGCTACATCCGGAAGGTCGCCAAGCGCGACCCGTTCGGCGGCGGCGTGGTCACCGGCGGCATCGTCACCGCCAGGGACTCCTCCTGGCTGCTGAGCTGGACGGTCAACCGCCAGCCGCACTTCAAGAAGCAGCCCGCCGACCGGGTCGTCGTCTGGGTCTACTCACTGTTCGTCGACCGCCCCGGCGACTTCGTGCGCAAGCCGATGCAGGACTGCACCGGCGAGGAGATCACCCAGGAGTGGCTGTACCACCTGGGCGTGCCGGTCGGGGAGATCCCCGAGCTGGCCGCGAACGCCGCCCGCTGCGTGCCGGTGATGATGCCGTACGTGACGTCCTTCTTCCTGCCCCGGCACGCGGGCGACCGGCCGGACGTGGCGCCCGAGGGCTCCGTCAACTTCGCCTTCATCGGCCAGTTCGCGGAGACCACCCGGGACTGCGTCTTCACCACCGAGTACTCGGTGCGCACCGGCATGGAGGCCGTCTACCGGCTGCTCGACGTCGAGCGCGGCGTGCCCGAGGTGTTCAACTCCACCTACGACGTGCGCAAGCTGCTCGCCGCCACCACCCGGCTCCGGGACGGCGCCGAACTCGACCTGCCCGGGCCGGAGTTCCTGCGCAAGCGGCTGCTGCGCCGGCTGGAGGCCACCGAGATCGGCGAGCTGATGCAGGAGTTCGGCCTGATCGAGGACGAGCGGAGGTAGCCGCCCGAGACGGAAGACGGGAAACGGAAGACGGAAGACGGAAAACGGAAGGGGGGCGGGCCCCGGGGCCTGCCCCCCTTCGTCGTGCCCGCTCACCCGTCGCGCCCGCTCACCGTTCCCCGAGCAGTCGCAGGTGACATGAATGATGCTATCGTCAGTAGCACCATGTTGCTGAAGCTGGACATCGGGGACACCCGACCGCTGCACGAACAGGTCGCCGGCGCGATCAGACGGGCCGTCGCCGAGGGCGAGTGCGCCCCCGGGGACAAGCTGCCCCCGGCCCGGGAGCTCTCCCGGGCGCTGGGGGTGAACACCAACACCGTCCTGCGCGGGTTGCGCACGCTGCGCGACGAGGGGGTGCTGGAGTTCCGCCGGGGCCGCGGCATCACGATCGCGACCGGCGCCGACACCCGCTCCGAACTGGTGGACCGGGTACGGAAGTTGGTCGAGGACGCGGCCAGGGCCGGCTACAGCAGGAACGATCTCGTGGACATGATCAGGGGGCTGTCGTGACGGACGAGGGGACGACTTCGACGAGGGCGGCGGAGGAGCGGCCGGCACACCGCGGTGCGGTCTGGGCGGCGGCGACCTGGTCGGCGGGCGTGCTGGCCCTGCTGATCGCGCTGCCACTGGTGGCGCGTGACCGCCTGCCCGACCCGCTGGCCACCCACTGGGGCGGACGGGAACCGGACGACTCGATGTCGCTGACGGCCGCCGTGCTCTTCCCGGCGGCGTTCTGGGCGGTCCTGGTGCTGACCGCGGTGGCCCTGCGGCGGTACCGGGGCAACCTGGCACCCGGCGCCGCGGCGACCACGCTGGCGGCCGGCGGGGTGCTGCTGACGGGCGCGCAGGCCTCCATCGTGCACGCCAACCTGGACCGTGCCCGCTGGCAGGACGCCGCGCCGATGGGCATCGAGGTGGTCCTGATCCTGCTGGCCACCGGCCTCGCCGGGCTGCTCGCCCGACTGGCGAGCCGCCACTACGGCACCCGGCCCGCGCCGCGCCCGGCGGCCGGGGCACCGGCGCTGGAGGTGCCGCCGGGCTCGCACCTCGTCTGGCTCTCCCACGCCGCCAACCCGTGGCTGCAGCTGGCCGCCGCGGTGTTCGGGCTGGCGGCGGTGGCCGTGGCGGTGGCCACCACCAGCGGGGTGACCGACGTGGGTTGGCCGCTGGTCCTGCTGCTCGCGCTCCCGGCCCTCACCATGCTCGTCTGCTCCTCGGTGCGGGTACGGGTGACCGCCGCCGGCCTGACCGTCGGCTTCGGCCCCTTCGGGTGGCCGGCCCGCCGCTGGTCCCCCGCCGAGCTGGACTCCGCCCGCGTCGAGCGGCGCACCGCCGCCCAGGCAGGCGGCTGGGGCTACCGGATCAACGGGCTCGGCACCACCGTGATGCTGCGCGGGGGCGCCTGCCTGGTGGTCCGCACCCGCCGGGGGACGGACTTCGCGGTCAGCGTCGACGACGCCGAGCGCGGGGCGGCCCTGCTCACCGCGCTGATCGCGCGCACCCGGCAGCCCACCGGCTGAACCGGCGGTGCAGCGGTTCGGACGGCGGGGCGGCCCGTACCACCGTCAGGACTCCCCCGCGCGCAGTTCGGTGGCGATCTGCCGCCGCCCGGCCACCAGCGTCTCCAGCACCACCCCGAGGCAGGCCACCAGCGCCAGGCCCGCCGTGGGCAGCAGCACCGGCAGCGCCGCCGGATCCAGGGCGTGGCCGGCCGCGGCGCCGACCAGGGTGGAGAGGTCGAAGGCCGACCCGAGCAGGACGGCCGCCGCCACCGCGACCAGCCCGCCGCCGGCGGCCGCCACCAGGGGCCTCGGCAGCGCCTCCACGAGGATCAGCGCCAGCCCCTGCCGGGGCCGCAGGCCCATGGTGCGCAGCCGGGCGAGCACGGCCGTACGGTCGGCCGCGGCGAGCAGGACGGTGACGAACGCGAGGGCCGCCATGAGCAGGGCGGCCGCCGGGTTCGCGCGCAGCCGGGTACGGACCCAGCGCGCCGGGTGGTGGGCGGTCCCGGGGGTGCCGGGGGTTCTCGGGGTGCCTGGGGTGGCGGCCTCGGTGGTCAGCGTCTCCTCCACGGGGCGAGATCGTACAGATCGATTCCGCTTCGGCCAGGCGTGGTCGGACTGGTGGTGGCCGCTCTTCCGCGCCCTCGGCGGGGATGTGAACCGAGCGGGTGCGCGCAGCCGTGAAAGATGGTGCCCAGGGGTGCTCCTGACGGTCATCGAGGGCGTAAACCGCTCAAATCGGTGGTGCTTCGAACGCTGATGCGGGTACACCAATTGACGGTCGCTCAGGTGTGTGGCGGCGCCCGTCCGCACCGCCCACCCCGTCCCACGCGGCCGGAGGACCAGCGGGCCCGCGGGCCCGTGCGAAAGGCAAGGAGGCGTCCGTGACTCACGACTCGCGCACGCAGAACTCCCCCGGCGTCCGGCGGAGCATCCAGGACGTTCGGACCATCGCGATCCTGCGCCTCGGCGTCGGCCTGATCGGCATCCTGCTGCCGCCGGCCCTGCCGTTCGGCAACTGGCTGTCCGCCGTGGTGACGGGGCGCAGCACGGACGGCTTCTGGCCGGTCTCGATGAGCGCCTCGTACTACACCGACACCCGGAACCTCTTCGTCGGCGGACTGTGCGCCCTCGGGGTGTTCCTGATCTGCTACCGCTTCGACCGCAGGGACGACCGCTGGAGCACGGCGGCCGGCTTCTTCGCGCTCGGGGTGGCGCTGTGCCCGACGTCCGCCGGGGGCGGGTCCGGTGTCCAGCGCACCGTCGGGGTGTTCCACCTGGTCTTCGCCGGCCTGCTGTTCGTCATGCTGGCGATGTTCTGCCTCTACTCCTTCCGCAACCCGCGCTCCGCCCAGCCCACCCGGGTGGGCACGGCGTACCTGGTGGCCGGGGTGGTGATCCTGGCCGCCCTGGGGCTCTCCGTCCTGGCCGGGGTGACGGGCGTCGGCTCGGACTGGTCGGTACGGCCGCTCTACCTGGGCGAGTGGCTGGCGACCTGGGCCTTCGGCACAGCCTGGATCGGCGCCGCACTCGAACTCGCGGCGCACGGCCGTCGGCCGTCCTCCGACGGGGGTGACACCGCGGCCACCGTGCTCCCCCGGCAGTCGGACGCCGCCACGGCCGACCGGAGGCACCCTGAGGCACAGGCCTGAGAGCCGCGTCCGAGAGTCGAGCCTGCGGGGCGAGCCTGAGGGCCAGTCATCTCATCACACTGGACGACCGTTACCATGCGCACCATGGGCCGCTGCCACGGCGGCCCATGACGGATGCCCAGCAACGGGAGAGCGAGCATGGCGAACGAGATCCGGGTCGAGCACGGTCCGCACGAGGATCCCCCGTCGGTGGACCTGCGGATGGACGTTCCGCACTCCGCCCGGGTCTACGACTACCTCATCGGCGGCAAGACCAACTTCGAGGCGGACCGGACCGCGGCGCACGCCTCGGTGCAGGCCTGGCCGTCGCTTCCCATCTCGATGCGCACCACCCGCGACTTCATGCAGCGCACGGTGCGCCAACTCGCCGAGCAGTACGGCGTACGGCAGTTCCTCGACATCGGCACCGGCATCCCGACCTCGCCGAACGTGCACGAGATCGCCCAGGCGATCGCACCCGAGGCCCGGGTCGCGTACGTGGACAACGACCCGATCGTGCTGACCCACGCCCGCGCCCTGATGGACAGCACGCCCGAGGGCCGCACCTGTTACGTGGACGCGGACTTCCGCGACCCGGAGTCGATCATCGGCGACCCCCGGCTGCGCGAGGTGCTCGACTTCTCGCAGCCGGTGGCGCTGTCGCTGATCGCGATCGTCCACTTCGTGCTGGACGAGGACGACCCGCAGGGCATCGTGCGCCGCTTCATGGACGCCCTGGCGCCGGGCAGCTTCCTCGCCCTGACCGTCTTCACCGGGGACACCGACCCGGTGGGGGTCGGCGGCGTGGGTCGCGAGTACAACGCCCGCGGCATCCCGCTCCAGATCCGCGACAAGGCCGAGACGGAGGCCTTCTTCGCGGGCTACGAACTGCTCGACCCGGGGGTCACGCTGGTGCACCACTGGCGGCCGGACGCCGGGGCCGCGCCCGTCCGCGACCAGGACATCGCGATGTACGCGGGCGTGGCGGTCAAGCGCTGAGCGACCGGCGCCCCACGGCCGAGCGCGGAATCGTTCCCGCGGTGGCGGGGCCCGGTCAGCCGGACACGGAGACCAGGCCCGCCTCGTACGCCAGGATGACCAGCTGCACCCGGTCCCGGGCGTCGAGCTTGGCCAGCAGCCGGGTCATGTACGTCTTGACGGTCGCGATGCTGAGCACCAGTTCGGCGGCGATCTCGGAGTTGGACAGGCCCCGGCCGACCAGGGTGAGGATCTCCCGCTCGCGCCCGGTGATCGCCGCCAGCCGCCGCTCGGCGGCGGAGTCGGTGGCGGAGTCGGTGGCGGCAACCGCGGCCGCGGCTGGAGCGGCGGCCGCGGCGAACGCCCCGATCAGCCGCCGGGTGACGCTCGGCGCGATCAGCGCGTCCCCGGCGGCGACCACCCGCACCGCGCCGAGGATGTCCTCCAGCGCCATGTCCTTGACCAGGAAGCCGGACGCCCCCGCGTGCAGCGCCGCGTACACGTGCTCGTCCTCGTCGAAGGTGGTGAGCACCACCACCCTGGTCGGCCCGCCGTCCGCGGTCACCAGCCGGGTGGCCTCGATGCCGTCCATGCCTGGCATCCGGATGTCCATCACCACGACGTCCGGCCGCAGTTCGGCGGCCAGCCGGACGGCCTCCGCCCCGGTGCCCGCCTCGCCGACCACCTCGACGTCCGGCGTCTCCGCGATCACCATCTCCAACGCGGCACGCACCAGCGGCTGGTCGTCGGCCAGCACCACCCGGATCACGCGCCCGCCTCCTCGACCGACGACCCAGGACCCGACACCAGCGCCGACACCGAAACCGACACGGGCACCGACACGGGCACCGACAGCCGGGCGGCCACCCGGAAGCCGCCCCCGGGCAGCGGCCCGGCCTCGAACTCGCCGCGCAGCAGGGCGACCCGCTCCCGCAGCCCGGCCAGCCCGAACCCGCCGCCCGGCCCCTTCCCAGGGCCACCGCCCCGGTCGGTGACCTCGACCGACAGCTCCCCCGCCGCCCGGTGGTCCACCGTGACCACGCAGGCGCCGACGTCCGCGTGCCGCACCACGTTGGTCACCGACTCCTGGACGATCCGGAAGGCCGCGAGGTCGACCTCCGGCGGCAGCGGCCCCGGTTCGCCGTGCCGCCGCACCTCCACCCGTACCCCAGCGGCAGTGGTCGCCCCGGCCAGCCGGTCGAGGTCCGCCAGGCCCTGCGGCACCGTGGCCGAGGCCTCGCCGTCGGCCCGGCGCAGCACGACCAGCATCCGGCGCAGCGCGGCCAGGGACTCCCGTCCGGCGGCCTCGATCTCGCCCAGCGCCTGCTTGGCCCGCTCCGGCCGACGGTCGATCACCCGGCGGGCGGCGCCGGCCTGGAGGGCGACGATGCCGAGGCTGTGTGCGACGGTGTCGTGCATCTCCCGGGCGATCCGCAGCCGTTCGACGGTGACCGCCTCCTCGGCCGCCCGGGCGCTGAGCGCCTCGGCGTGCTCCCGGTTCTGCCGCACCGAGCGGCCGACCAGCCAGGCGACCAGCGCGAGCAGCGCGGCGCCGTCGGCCGAGCCGATGTGGGTACCGGTGAAGATGCCCACCGTGTTGCCGTGCACCATGCCGATGTGCAGCACCAGGAAGGCCATGACCAGCGCGAACGCGGCCCGGGAGCTGCGCCGCGGCCGGGTCGCGGTGATCAGGCAGAGCGCGGTGTCCACCGCGAGCAGGGCGCCGGGCGGCACCTGCGCACCGCCGGCCCAGCCGTCGGTCTCGGTGAACGCGGCGATCAGCAGCAGGACGACGGAGAGCACCGGCAGCCGTCGTACCAGCGCCGCGCCCGCGAAGGCCACCGCCGTGTCGGCCAGGGTGAACGCCCAGCCGCCGTGGGCGGCGGCGCCGGGGTGCTGCGCGGCCTGGCCGCCGAGCCGGACGGCGGGGTAACCGGCCGCCACGCACCAGGCGAGGCCGACCCAGACCTCGGGCGGAACGCGCCGGAGCAGCGGCGGGGAGGGGGGTGAGGGCATGGTCCACGATCGTAACGACGGTCCTGGACGCCGTCATCCAACCGTGGTTGTACGGCCCCGGCTGGCCTCCGGTGGCTCGCGGTGTCGACACCGGTCCGATGTGCCCGCCCCACGATCCCCGGCACCGTGGAGCCCATGATCGAAGTCACCGAGCTGACGAAGCGCTACGGTCGCGGCCACCGCGTCCGCACCGCCGTCGACCGCCTCTCCTTCACCGTCCGGCCCGGCCGGGTCACCGGCTTCCTCGGCCCCAACGGCGCGGGCAAGTCCACCACGCTGCGGCTGGTCCTCGGCCTGGGCGACCCGACCTCCGGCACCGTCACCGTGGACGGCCGCCCCTTCCGCGACCGGCCGCGCGGCCTGCGGCACGCCGGCGCCCTGCTGGACGCGGGCGACGCCCACGGCGGGCGCACCGGCCGGGCCCAACTGCGGGCGCTGGCCCGCGCCAACGCGATCCCGGCCGCCCGGGTCGAGCAGGTGCTGCACGAGGTCGGGCTCACCGAGGCCGCCGGGCGCCGGATCCGCGGCTACTCGCTCGGCATGCGGCAGCGGCTCGGCATCGCCGGCGCGCTGCTCGGCGACCCGCCGGTGCTGCTGTTCGACGAGCCGCTGAACGGGCTGGACCCGGAGGGCGTGCTCTGGGTGCGCGGGCTGTTCCGGCGGCTCGCCGCCGAGGGCCGGACCGTCTTCGTCTCCAGCCACATGATGGCCGAGATGGAGCACACCGCCGACCACCTGGTGGTGATCGGGCGCGGCCGGCTGCTCGCCGACGAGAGCCTCACCGAGTTCGCCGCCCGAGCGGGCCTGCGCGCCATCACCGTCCGGGCCGCCGAACCCGAGCGGCTCACCGCCGTGTTGACGACGGCCGGCGCCACCGTCCGGCCCGGCCCGGACGGCGAACTCGCGGTGAGCGGCCTGGACGCCACCCGGATCGGCGAACTCGCCCTGGAGCAGCGCCTGTTGCTGCACGCCCTGACCACCCGGGGCGCCTCCCTCGAGGAGGCGTTCATGGACCTGACCGCCGACAGCGTCGAGTACCCCGCCGGAGGACCCCGTTGAGCACCCTGCCCGCCTCGCCCCGCACCGGCCCCGCCTCGCCCCGCACCGGCCCCGCCTCGCCCCGCACCGAACCGCGCGCCCGCTTCGGCGACCTGCTGGCCGCCGAGTGGATCAAGTTCTGGTCGCTGCGCTCGGTCCCCTGGGTGCTCGGCCTCAGCGCCGTGGCGATCGTCGCCGACGGCCTCAAGTCCGCGCTCTACACCCGCGACCACTACACCCCGGGCGAGGGTGACCCCGCGGTCATGGCGCAGGTGGCGCTCAACGACGCCTTCAACCTCGCCTCCGCCGACATCCTGATGCTGGTCGCGGGCGGCCTCGGCGCGCTCGCCATCGCGGGCGAGTACGCGACCGGTCTGATCCGCACCACCTTGGCGGCCGTGCCCGACCGCCGGGCGGTGCTCGTCGCCAAGGCCTGCGTACTGGCCGCCGTGCTGTTCGGCTACGGGGTGCTCACCGTCGGTGTCTCCTTCGGCGGGAGCCAGGCGATCCTGTCCGGGACGGGCATCGGACAGTCCGTCACCGATCCGGCCGCGCTGCGGTACGTCGCGGCTGCGGTGCTGTTCGGCCCGGTCTGCGCCCTGGTCAGCCTCGGCCTCGGCACCCTGATCCGGCACGGCGCGGGGGCCGTGGTGGCCACCGTCGGGGTGCTGTTCTTCGTCCCGTCGCTGATCACCGAGCGCTACCGCTGGAGCGCCGACCTGCTGCACGCCCTGCCGCTGCCCGCCTGGCAGCGCCTGGCCCGGACCACCCTGGCGGGCCTGCGCCCGTCCGAGTACCCGGCCACCGTCACGGGCGCCTGGACCACCTTCGCGGTGTGGTCGCTGGCCTCGGTGGCCGTCGCGGCACTCGCCATCCACCGCCGGGACCACTGACGGCCCACCTGCCCGGCACGACGCGAAGCACGGCACAGCACGGACCGCGGCCCGGCGCGAAGCACCGCCGCTCAGAACGCCGCGATGCTGCCCGGTGCCCGCTCGGCCCGGCTGAGCGCCCGCAGCACGGCCGCCCGGCCGTGCCGCCGGACGGCCAGCCGGGCCAGCAGGCCGATCACCGACTCGGCGGTCTCCGCGGGCAGTTCGGGCCCGTCCACGGCGACGCTCACCGCCAGGTCGTCGCCGTGGACGGCCAGTTCCATCGTCCGGGTGGCCAGCAGGTCGTCGAGGGTCAGTGCCCACGGGCCCCAGAACGGCAGCCTGGCAGGCCGGGTGGCGTCCGCCGCCGCCAGGGTGTCCGCGAGCTCCGGCAGCACGGCGGCGAGCCGGCGGTGCAGCACGGCCGGCCCGTCGGCCGCGAAGGCCTCACTGCCCTGCCGGATCCGCACGTTGACCTCCGCGTCGAGCGCCGCACCGACCCAGGCCGACCGGGCGTAGTGGTCCAGCAGCCCGACCACCGGCTCCGCCGGTACGGGCGCGGCCAGCACCTCCGGCACGCACAGGACCTGGTAGGCCAGGTGCCCGGCCAGCCCGCCGACGCTCCACTGCGCCAGCGCGCTCGGCCGCCGCCAGGCCCGGGCCACCTCCGGGCGGCGCAGCAGCTCCTCGGCTGCCGCCGCGGCGGCCAGGAAGTCCGTCCGGGCGCCCGTCACGACTCGCCTCCGCTGCTCGGCCCGTCCCCCACCCGCGGTCCGTCTCCGCCGCTCGGCCCGTCCCCGACCCTCGGCCCGTCTCCGCCGCGCGGTCCGTCTCCGCCGCTCGGCCCGTCCCCCACCCGCGGCCCGGTGGCCCGGAAGCTGCCCCGGCCCGAGGCCATGTCGGCGACCGCCACCAGCAGCGCCGCCAGCACCAGGCCGGCCGCGACCGTCACGCCAAGTTGGAAGGCCAGCGCCCAGTCCGGGCGGGGCCCGGTCGCGCGGGCGAAGAACACCGAGCCGACGACGGCGATGCCCACCGCCGACCCGACCCGCTGCGCGGTCTGCAGCACCCCGCCCGCGCTGCCCGCCCGGGCCACCGGCACCTGCTGGAGGGTCAGCGTCTGGTTCGGGGCGATCACCAGCCCGCTGCCCGCCCCGGCGACCAGCAGTGGCAGCGCCGTCGTCCACCCCACGCGGGGCCCCGACCACAGCTGCACCGCCAGCGCCGAGGCCAGCAGTCCGGCCAGCACCAGCAGCAGTCCGGCCACCACCAGCCGCCGCCCGAGCCGGCTCACCAGCCGCCCGCCCACCGCCGCGGACACCCCCGAGCCGACCGCGAACGGCGTGACGGCCAGGCCCGCCGTCAGCGCCGAGTAGTGCAGGCCCGCCTGGAGGTAGAGCGTGAAGATGAAGAAGATCGCGGTGAACCCGGCGAAGTACACCAGCGACAGCAGCGTTCCCGCCGCGTACGGCCGCACCGCGAACAGCGCCATGCTCACCAGCGGTTCGCGCCGCCGCCCGTAGTGCAGCTCCCAGCCGACGAACACGGCGAGCAGCACCGCCGCCAGCGGCAGCAGCAGCCAGCGGGCCCAGCCGTGCCACTGCTGGGCCTGGACGAACGGCAGCAGCAGCGAGACCGTCCCGGCGCCGAGCAGCAGCACGCCGACCGGGTCGAAGTCCCGGTGCCCGGCCCGCTGGTCGGCGGGCGGCGGCTCCGGGAGCAGCCGGTAGGCGATCGGCAGCAGGGCGACGCCGATCGGCAGGTTGACCAGGAACACCCAGCGCCAGCCGTTCTCCGGGCCGACGGCGTGGATCAGCAGCCCGCCGAGCAGTGGCCCGACGGCGGTGGACAGCCCGATGGTCGCGCCGAGGGCGCCGAAGGCCCGGCCGCGCTCCGCGCCCTGGAACAGCACCTGGATGAATCCGGACACCTGCGGCACCAGCACGCCGCCGGCCGCGCCCTGGAACAGCCGGGCGAGCACCAGCCACTCCTGGCTCTGCGCCGCGCCGGCGAGCGCGCTGGCCACGGTGAACAGGGCGAGCCCGGCGAGGAAAACGGCCCGCCGGCTGCGCGCGTCGCCGAGCCGCCCGGCGGGCACCAGCACCAGGCCGAAGGCCAGCGCGTAGCCGCTGAGCACCCACTGCAGGCCGCTGTCGGACATGTGCAGCCCGACCCGTACGGTCGGCAACGCGACGTTGACGATGCTGACGTCCAGCAGGGTCATGAAGCCGGCGACCAGGCAGACGGTGAGCGCCCGCCAGCGCCGGGCGGCGGCCCGGGCGCCCACGGCGGTGGCTCCGGGCTGTTTGGGGTTCGTGGTGCTGCGCGGGGGGTCGGCGTTCATGGGAGCCTCCCGGGGGCCGGGGCTTCCCGGTCGACATCCTGGTCGACGGGGCATCCTGGTCGATGGGGCGTCCTGGGTCGACGGGTGATCGTCGGTCGGCTTGGCTCGGATCATCGTCGCCCGGCCCACCTGTGCCCGCCACCCGGGCGGATTCCACCCACTGTCACCCGGACGGCCGAATCGGATCGCGACCGCCGCCCGCACCCCGGAGGCTGACGGCATGACCGTCGCCACCGAGACCGCGCCCTCCGCCCCTCCGGTGCTGGACGTCCGGCAGCGGAACGTCGTCTTCGCCACCATCGTGCTCGGCGTGCTGCTGGCCGCCCTCGACCAGACCATCGTCGGCACCGCGCTGCCCACCATCGTCGCGGACCTCGGCGGGGCCGCGCACATGTCCTGGGTGGTGACCTCCTACCTGCTGGCCGAGACCGTGGCCACCGTGCTGGCCGGCAAGTTCGGCGACCTGTACGGGCGCAAGCTGCTGTTCCAGATCTCGGCCGTCGTCTTCGTCGCCGGCTCGTTCCTGTGCGGCCTGGCCACCGACATGACCCTGCTGATCACCTGGCGCGCCGTGCAGGGCTTCGGCGCGGGCGGTCTGATGGTCACCTCCATGGCGCTGATCGCTGACGTCATCCCGCTGCGCGAGCGCGGCAAGTACCAGGGCGCGATGGGCGCGGTGTTCGGCGTCGCCACGGTGATCGGGCCGCTGCTGGGCGGGCTGTTCACCGACCACCTGTCCTGGCGCTGGGCGTTCTACGTCAACGTTCCGCTCGCGGTCGTGGTGGTCGCGGCGGCGGCCCGGACCATCCCGTCCGTCCGCTCGGCGACCCGCCCGGTCGTCGACTACCTGGGCATCGTGCTGGTCGCGGCCGGAGCCGGCGCGCTGATCCTGGCGACCAGTTGGGGCGGCAACCAGTACGCCTGGGGCTCCGGGGTGATCATCGGCCTGTTCGTCGGCGGCGCGCTGGCGCTCGGCCTGTTCTGCTGGGTGGAGACCCGGGCCGTCGAACCGATGCTGCCGATGCGGCTGTTCCGCAACCCGGTGTTCACGGTCTGCTCGGTGCTCAGCTTCATCGTCGGCTTCGCCATGCTCGGCGCGCTGACCTTCCTGCCGACCTTCCTCCAGTACGTGGACGGCGACTCGGCGACCGTCTCCGGCGTCCGGACGCTGCCGATGGTGCTCGGTCTGCTGATCGCCTCGGTCGCCAGCGGCAACGCGGTCAGCAAGACCGGGCAGTACCGGCTGTTCCCGATCGTCGGCACGGCGGTGATGGCCCTCGGCCTCTACCTGCTCTCCCGGCTGGAACCCGACACCGGATCCGTACTCGCCTCGCTCTACATGTTCGTGCTCGGCGCCGGCATCGGGCTGAGCATGCAGGTGCTCACCATCGCCGTGCAGAACACCGTCGACTACGCCGACCTCGGCACCGCCACCTCCGGGGTGACCTTCTTCCGCACCATCGGCAGCTCCTTCGGCACGGCGGTGTTCGGCACCATCTACGCCAACAGCCTGAAGACCGAACTCGCCGACGGGATCGCCACCGCCGCCCGGCTCACCGGCGCCGACCCGGCCGCGCTCACCCACGCCGCGCAGAGCCCCCAGGGCCTGCACCAGCTGCCCGCCGACCAGGCCGCGCCGATCGTGCAGGCCTACTCCGACGCCCTGCACACCGTGTACCTGTGGACCATCCCGGTGGCCGTGATCGGCTTCGTGGTGTCGCTCTTCCTCAAACAGGTGCAGCTGCGCGACACCGCCCGGGCCGGCTCCACCGACATGGGCGAGGCGTTCGCCCAGCCGACCACCGCCGACGCCGACCCGCACCTGGAGTACGCGGTGTCCTCGCTCGTGCGCGGGGTGGACCTCGACACCGTCCGGACGATCGTCTCCGGCGCCGGCACCCGGGTGGACCTGGCCGGGGCCTGGGCGCTGATGGAGGTGGCCGGCCACACCAAGGCCGTCGGTTACGCCTCGCTGGACCTCGTCGGCGCCCGCAAACGGGTGCCGCCCGAAGTCCTGGAGCCGGTCTTCGACCGGATGGCCGCCGAGGGCTACCTGCTCCGCGACGGCGACCACCTCTCCCTCACCGAGGCCGGCACCCAGGAGGTCCGCACCCTCGCCCACGCCTGGTCCGGCTGGCTCAACGCCCGCCTCGACGCCGACGCCGGCCGCCCCCGCAGCCCCCGCCTGCGCGCCGCCGCCGACGCCATCGCCTGGCGCCTTCTGGTCGAGGACCTCGCCAACGGCCTCCCGGCCCACGCCCGCCCGACGGACGGCGCGACGGTCTAGGCGGCACCTACAGACGAGTGGTGTCGACGTCCAGGTCGAACGGCGCCGGGAGGTGAACGGGCGTGCCGAAGGGATGCGGGCCGCTCTCGGCGGCGTAACCGAGGCGGGTCGGCTCGCTGTACAGGGTGCAGCTGCGGTTCTGCCGGTCGACGAGGAGGTAGAGCGGGGCGCCGTACTGGCCGTAGCGGCGACGCTTGACGACGCGGTCGGTCTCCGCGTTCGACGGCGAACCGACCTCGACGACCAGGAGGGTCTGATCGGGCAGCAGCGCGCCCTCGGTCTTCAGGGCGAGTTCGGCCGGTACGACGGCGAGATCGGGGATGTACCAGTTCTCGCTGCCGGGCAGGTCGAGCTTGCCGGAGCCGGACACCAGGTCGAGCTGGTCCATTCGGGGTCCGAGCTGGCGGCGGACGATCTCGGCGGCGGACTCGTGCGCCCATGACGGCGACGTGGGGGTGATGACTCCCTCGATGATCTCGGTGCGGTCGCCCGCGATGTGCCGGATCGCGTACTTCAGGGCCCGCTCGGGGTCGCTGACGGTGCTGTAGTCACCGGGGACCTGGGATGCCGTACTCACAGCGCGTCTCCTTCCGACATGTCATTCTCCCCCGGCTCGTGGGGCCGCCTCGCCCACCGACCGGTATCGGACGCGCACTGACCGTTCATATCCGCGGCAGCACCCTTGTGCAGCGCATTCTGCCTCCCCGCCCGGGAGCGGGCGGGGAGGCAGGAGAGCGGCGGCCGGGGGCGTCAGGGGGAGGCTTCCGCCGGGGTCGGGGCGGGGGCGGGGCGGCGGGAGGAGAGGACGATCACGGCGAGGCTGGCGAGGGCGAGGGCCGTGACCGCGGTGAGCATCACGGTGTAGGAGGCCACCGAGGAGAGCGCCGCGAGTACGGCGGGCAGCAGGAAGCCCGAGTAGCAGAGCGCGTAGTAGACGCCGGTGATGCCGGCCAGGTCGTCCGGGGTGACGATGCGCTGGATCTCCAGCAGTCCGGAGACCACCCCGATGCCGTACGCGGCGCCGAGCAGGACCGCGCCGCCCAGGCCGAGCAGCGGGGAGCGGACCGCCGCGTCGCCGGCGCAGACGGCCATGCCGCAGGCCATCAGCACCATGGAGACGATGACGCCGCGCGCCGAGGAGAGCGAGTCCAGGCGCTTGGCGAAGGGCTGGACGAGGGCGCCGGTGCCGAGGGTGAGGACGGTCAGCAGGGTCGCGTAGGCCAGCGACCAGTCGCCGAGCCGGTCGCCGACCAGCTGCGGGGTCACCGCGTACGCGACGCCGGCCGAGCCGAACACCCACGGGGCCATCGGCAGCACGACCCGGACGAAGCGCCGGTGCCCGGCCGCCGGGACCCTGAGGTCCGCCCAGAGGCTGCGGACGGCCGCCGAGCGGGCCCGGGTCTCGACGGCCCTCGGGAGCAGGAACAGCGCGGGCAGGGTGACCAGCAGATGGGCGAGGTACGGGGTGACCATCGGCCAGGGGCCCCACTGGGCGAGCGCTCCGGCCGCCCCGGCGCCGAGGCCGAAGCCGAGGGTCAGGGCGAGGGAGGCGCGGCGGGCTCCGGCGCCCGGGTCGGCGGCCGGGTCGTGCGGGGCCTGGGAGAGCTCCTTGACCCAGCTGGTGCCGACGGCCATCGCGATGCCGACGGCTATGCCGGTGAGGAACCGCCCCGCGTAGATGGGGAGTTCACCGGCGGTGCCGCCGCACAGCACCGCGCTGGCGGCGAGCGAGACGGCCACCGCGCCGATCATCAGCGGGCGGCGCCCGTAGCGGTCCGAGGCCGCGCCGCCGACCAGCAGCCCGGGGACCAGTCCGAGGACGTACGCCCCCAGGAAGGCGTCCACGGTGACCTCCGAGTAGCCGCCGAGGTGGCGGTACATCAGCAGCAGCGGGGTGAACTGGTTGCCGCCCCACCCGCAGCAGAGCATGGCCAGGGCGGCGAGCAGCCACGGCCGCCCCCGGCCGGACGGTGCGACGGGACCGGCGGACGGCGGCCGGGTGGTGCTCATGGTGGTGCTGCTCCTTGTCGGATGGTCGGTCCCGGCGGTCCGTCGGGGGCGTGCGCGGTCGTCGGCGCGCGGTGGGTGTGCGCGCACGGTCGCCGGCGCGCGGTGAAGGGGGGTCAGCGGTCGGTGACCGCCCGGTGGGCGTCCAGGTGGGCGCGCAGGGCGGCGGTGAAGCCCTCGGCGTCACGGGCCGCGATCCGCTCGACGAGCACGGTGTGCTCCTCGACCAGCGAGGCCAGCCGCTCCGCCTGCCGTTCCGGCCGCACCTGGAGCAGCTGGACGGCCATCCGGCGCTGGCGGTCGCGCAGCGTCCCGTAGAACCGCTCGGCGAGCTCGTTGCCGGAGGCCGTCACGATGCCCCGATGGAAGGCCTCGTCGGCGTCGGCGAAGGCGCCGAGGTCGGCCCGGCGGGCCGGTCCGCGCTGCTGGTCGATCAGTTCGGACAGCTGCCGGACCAGTGCCTCGAGGCCGTCGGGGCGGCGGGTGATCCGGCGCACGGCCGTGCTCTCCAGCGCCTCGCGCAGTTCCAGCACGTCCTCGGCCTCGCCGGGGCCGACCGGCACCACGACGGCTCCGCGCTTGGGGAAGAGCTGGAGCAGCCCCTCGGCCTGCAGCCGCAGGAAGGCCTCCCGGACGGGGGTGCGGCTGAGCGAGGCGCGCTCGGCGATCTCGCCCTCGCTGATCAGCGTGCCGCCTGGCAGGCCGCCGCCGAGGATGAGGTCCTTGGTCAGTTCGTAGGCGCGGTCCGCGGCCGGGACCCGGGCGGGGGGCGGGGTGTCGGCCATGGAGCACACCGTAGCACCATAGATGCAAGCTTAGATGCAACAGCCGGGGAGGGTCCTCCGCCGGAGCCCGAGCAACGGTTTCGGTACTGCTCAGGGCCCGAAGAATGCGCTTTCCCATCCCCTTCCGCTGGGCCGAGGATGGGCGGGGCCACCAGCCTGCCGGGAGGAAGCCTTGTCCCCCATGTCGCCCGTGTCCCCTGTGCCGCCGGCCCTGCCGACCGTCGACCGGACCCTGCCGCCCGTCGATCCGGGCCTGCTGCCGCTCACCGCCGAGTTCCGTCCCGAGGGCCTGGCCGTCGGCGGCGTGCTCCTCGCCGAGGCGGCCCGCCGGTACGGCACGCCGCTGTTCGTCTACGACGAGGAGCATCTGCGCCGCCGCTGCCGCGAGGCGGTGGCCGCCTTCGGCCGGGACAACGTCGCCTACGCCTCCAAGGCCTTCCTCTGCACCGCGATGGCCCGCCTCGCCGCCGAGGAGGGGCTGCTGCTGGACGTCGCCTCCGGCGGCGAGCTGCGCACCGCGCTGTACGCCGGGGTCGCCCCGGAGCGGATCGTGCTGCACGGCAACAACAAGGACGAGGCCGAGCTGCGCGCCGCGCTGACCGTCGGCCTGCGCCACATCGTGGTGGACAGCTTCGACGAGCTGGACCGGATCGAGCGGCTGCACCGCGAGGATGGCCTGCCCCCGGCCCGGATCCAGCTGCGGGTGGCGCCCGGGGTCGCGGCCGGCGCCCACCAGGCCATCCAGACCGGCGGCCACGACTCCAAGTTCGGCTTCGGCCTGGCCGACGGCGCCGCCGCGGCCGCGGTGCGCCGGGCCGAGGCCTCCGCCGCGGTACGGCTGGAGGGCGTGCACGCCCACGTCGGCTCGCAGGTGCTCGACCCGGCCGAACTGGCCGACGGCGCCGCCGCGGTGGCCCGGTTCGCGGTGGAGCACGGCCTGCGCCGGCTGACCGTCGGCGGCGGCCTGGGCGTGGCCTACCTGAGCGGGCAGAGCGCCCCCTCCTTCGCCGTCTGGGCCGAACGGGTCCGCGCGGCGGTGCGCGGCGCCGGCTGGAGCGGCGAGGTCGGCGTCGAGCCCGGCCGCTCGATCGCCGCCCGGGCCGGGCTGACCCTGTACCGGGTCGGCACCGTCAAGCGGATCGAGGGCGTGCGCACCTACGTCAGCGTGGACGGCGGGATGAGCGACAACCTGCGCCCCGCGCTGTACGGCGCCCGCTACGAGGCCTTCCTGCCCCGCTGCCCCCAGGCGCCCCGCCCGGCCCGCGCCCGGCTGGTCGGCAAGCACTGCGAGAGCGGCGACGTGATCATCGACGACGCCGCGCTCCCCGCCGACCTGCGGGTCGGCGACCTGCTGGCCACCCCGGTGACCGGCGCCTACGGCTACGCCATGGCGTCCAACTACAACAAGCTGCCGCGGCCCGCCGTGGTCTTCGTCCGCGACGGCGAGGCCCGCCTGGTGGTGCGCCGGGAGACCGAGCACGACCTGCTCCGGCTGGACGTGGCCGCCGCCGACGGCACCCGGGAGCCGGTGGCCGCGCAGCCCGCGTACACCGCACGACGCAGGCCTTAACCTGGGCCGATGCTGAACAGCGCCCGACTGCACGTCCTCCTGGAGATCGCCCGCCGGGGCACCATCGTGGCCGCGGCGCAGGCGCTGCACCTGAGCCCGTCCGCCATCTCGCACCAGCTCGCCCGCCTGGAGCAGGAGCTGGGTGTCGCGCTGGTGGAACGGGCTCCGCAGTCCCTGCGCCTGACGCCGGCCGGGGTCCGGCTGGCCGAGCACGCGCAGGCGATCGCCGATCTGATGGCCGTCGCCCAGGACGACCTGCGGGCGCACGCCCAGGCCGCGGCCGGTGTGCTGCGGATCGGCTTCTTCGCCTCCGCCGGGCTGGACCTGCTGCCCCGGGCGATGGCCGCGTTCGCCGCCGGGCACCCCCAGGTGGAGCTGGAGCTCATCATGGGCCAGCCGCACGAGCTGGTCCCGGACCTGGAGGCCGGCCGGCTGGACGCGGCCGTCGTCTTCGAGCACCCGCTGGACCCGTGGTGCCGCCAGGCGACGGTGGACGTGCGGATGTACTTCGAGGAGCCGCAGCTGGTCGTGGTGCCGCTGCGGCACCGGCTCGGACGGCGCTCGGTGGTGCGGCTGGCCGAGCTGGAGGGCGAGAGCTGGATCGGCACCCACGGCGGCAGCACCGGCGAGCCGGTGCTCGAACGCGCCTGCGCGGCCGAGGGGTTCCGCCCCCGGGTGCGCTGCCGCAGCGACCACTACCAGGTGACCATCAACCTCGCGCGGGCCGGCATGGGCGTGGCGCTGATCCCGGCGCTCGGCCTGGCCGACAGCGCCGGGGTGCACGTGTGCCGGCTGGACCACCCCCAGCTGCACCGCCGGATCGGGGTGGCCACCCGGGCCACCAACCGCAACCCGGTGCTGCGCGACTTCCTCGCCGAACTCGGCGCCGCCGCCGGGGAGATCAGGTCCCTGCTCGACATGCGGTGGGCCTGATCCCCCGGCCGGTTCAGCCGGCTCAGCTGGCTCAGCCGGTTCAGCCGGCTCAGGCCGGCCGCTGGGCCCAGGCCGCGAGGGCGCGGCCGACGTCCCGGATGGCGTGCACGGCGGCCCGTTCGGTGCTGGGCCCGAGCGTCACGTCCCAGTGCGCGACGACCGCGTAGGCCACCCGGCGGGCGCCCACGACGACGCCCGCGTCGGCCCGCACCCCGGTGTCCGTACCGGTCTTGTTGGCGACCAGCAGGCGGCCGGGCAGCGGCTCGGGGAAGCCGGGGGCGTACGGGTCGTGGTCGATCAGCGCGGGCACCAGGCCGTGGTCGGTGTTGGCCCGCATCCAGCCGAGCAGCCGGGCCGAGGCCGCCGGCGTGGCCATGGTGCCCTGGACGGCGAGGGCCACCAGGCGGGCCAGGTCGCGGGCGGTGCCGGTGGCGAAGACGGGCGGGACGTCCGGCCCGCGCTCGTCGCGCACCCGGTCGTGCAGGGTGAGCCGCTCCAGCCCGAGCTCGCGCGCCAGCCGGGCGGTGGCCGGCAGCCCGACCAGCCGCAGCAGCGCGTTGGTGGCGGTGTTGTCGCTGACCGCGGCGGTCAGCCAGGCCAGGTCCTCCACCGTCCAGCCGGGCCGGCTCAGCCGGCCGAGCAGGCCGGTGCCGCCGGTGACGTCCTCGGGGAGGATCGCCACCGGCTGCCCGGCCGTCAGCTCCCCGGTGTCCAGCCGCCGGGCGACCTCGGCGAGCAGCAGCAGCTTGGAGGAGCTGGCGACGGGCAGCACGACGGTGTCGTCCACCCCGACCGCGCCGACCGCGCCGACCGCGCCGCCGTCGGCACCGTCGGCCGCGCCGTCGGCGTCCACGTCCACGGCCGCCACCGCGAGGGTCAGCGGGAGCGCCGCCGAGCTGCGCGCGGCGGCCGCCACCTGGGCGAGGCTCATCGGACCCGCACCACCTCTCCGGCCCGGCTCGCGGTCGCCCGGCCGCCGCGCACCGCGACCCGCCCGGCCACCACCACGGTCTCCACTCCCACCGGCGGCAGCAGCGGCCGCTCGAAGGTCGCGCCGTCGAGGACGGCCGCCGGGTCCAGCACCACCAGGTCCGCGATCGCACCGTCCCGGACCACCCCGCGCCCGGCCAGCCGGAAGCGCTCGGCGGGCAGGCCGGTCATCTTGTGCACCGCGAGCTCCAGCGGCAGCAGCCCCTGCTCGCGCCCGTAGTGGCCGAGCACCCGGGCGAAGCTGCCCGCCCAACGGGGGTGCGGGCGGCCGGGTTTGGGCACGCCGTCGGAGCCGATCATCGACAGCGGGCTGGCCAGCACCCGGCGGACGTCGTCCTCGCGCATCGAGTGGCTGATGATGGTCACCTCGCCCTGCGCCTCCAGCAGCAGGTCGCAGACGTACTCCACCGGGTCGGCGCCGCGCTCGGCGGCCAGGTCGGTGATCCGGCGGCCCTCGGCCGTACGGCGGGCGGGTGCGGCGGCCACCGAGATCAGGTCCCAGCCGCCGTTGCCGACGGTGTTCTCCCAGCCCTCGACGCCGTTCGCGATGTCCGTCCGGATCCGGTCCCGCACCTCCTTGCTGCGCAGCCGCTCCAGCAGCGCGGCCGGCCCGCCCTCGCTGGTCCACGGCGGCAGCATCGCGTGCAGCACGGTGCTGCCGGCGGTGTACGGGTAGACGTCGCAGAGCACGTCCACGCCCTCGGCGCGGGCCTGCTCCAGGCGCGGCAGGGTGCGCAGGGTGGCGCCCCAGGCGTGCCGCCCCGCGGTCTTGTGGTGGGAGACCTGGAGCGGGGCGCCGGAGCGCACCGCGATCTCCAGCGCCTCCTCCAGGGCCTTCTCCACCTGGGACATCTCGTCGCGCAGGTGCGTGACGTACGGCTTGCCGTGCCGGGCGGCGACCTTCGCCAGGGCGACGATCTCCTCGGTGTCCGCGTAGACGCCGGGCGGGTAGATCAGGCCGGTGGAGAGCCCGGCCGCTCCCTGGCCCAGCGCCCGGTCGAGCAGATCGCACATGGCGGCCAGCTCCTCGGCCGTGGGCGGGCGGTCCTCGAAGCCCATCACCCCGGCGCGCAGCGTGCCGTGACCGACCAGCGAGGCGATGTGGTTGCGGCGCAGTTCGGGCCGCTGGCCGGCGGCGAAGGCGTCGAAGTCCTCGGCGGGCAGCACCGGACCGAGGCCGAAGGAGACCCGCAGGTGTCCGGCCAGTTCGGGCAGCCGCTCGGGCAGCGCGGGGAACAGGCTGATCCCGCAGTTGCCGCTGATCTCGGTGGTGACGCCCTGGAGCAGCGGGGCGAGCCGCAGCTCGTCCAGGGCGTCGCCGTCGGTGTGGGTGCCGCCGCCGAAGGGGGCGGCGAGCGCGTCCGAGTGGGTGTGGACGTCGATGAAACCGGGGGTGACGACCCGTCCGGTGACGTCCAGGGTCTCGGCCGCGGTCACCGCGGTGCCGGGCGGCAGTACGGTGACCCGGCCGTCCGTGACGGCGAGGTCGGCCGGGCGGGCGGGCGCCCCGGTGCCGTCCACCAGGGTGCCGCCGCGCAGCAGCAGGTCGACCGGGGTCGTGGTCACGTCCGCTCCCATCTGTGCCATCGCTCCCATCAGAGCACCGTCGAGAGGAAGGCCCGGGTGCGGTCGTGCCGCGGGGCGGTGAACACCTCGGCCGGGCTGCCGGCCTCCACGACGGCGCCCTGGTCCATGAAGACGACCCGGTCGGCGACCTCGCGGGCGAAGCCCATCTCGTGGGTGACGACGATCATCGTCATGCCGCTGCGGGCGAGGTCGCGCATCACCCCGAGCACCTCGCCGACCAGCTCCGGGTCGAGCGCGGAGGTGGGTTCGTCGAAGAGCATCAGGGTCGGCTCCATGGCCAGCGCCCGGGCGATCGCCACCCGCTGCTGCTGGCCGCCGGAGAGCTGGGCCGGGTAGTGGTCGGCGCGGTCGGCCAGGCCGACCCGGGCGAGCAGTTCGCGGGCCTGCCGCTCGGCCTCCGCGCGCGGGCGGCCCTTGACCGCGACCGGGCCCTCCATCACGTTCTGCAGCGCGGTGCGGTGCGGGAAGAGGTGGAAGCGCTGGAACACCATGCCGATCCGCTCGCGCTGGTGGCGGATGTCGCGCGGGCGGCGCTCGCGCAGTCTGCTGCCGGAGGCGCCGTGCGGCTCGTAGCCGACCGGCTCGCCGTCCACCTCGATCCGCCCGGCGTCGATCTTCTCCAGGTGGTTGAAGCAGCGCAGCAGGGTGGACTTGCCGGAGCCGGAGGGGCCGATCACGCAGAGCACCTCCCCCGACCTGACCTCCAGGTCGATGCCGCGCAGCACCTCCAGGTCCCCGAAGTGCTTGCGCACCTTCCGGGCCGACAGGACCACCTCGGCGGCCGGCTTCTCCAGGTCCGCACTCATCATCACTTGCCCTCCCCCTTCTTGACGCTCTTGCGTGCTCGGCCGCGCCCGGGGCGCAGGTTGGCCAGCACCCGGCGGTGCAGCGCCGGCGGGGCCCCGGCCGGGTTGAACTTCCGTTCCACGGCGTGCTGGGCGACACTCGCGATGGTGGTGAGCACCAGGTACCAGATGGACGCGACGATCAGCAGCGCGATCACCTCGAAGTTGGCGAGGTAGAGGTGCTGGGAGACGGTCATCAGGTCGGCGCCGGCGATGACGGAGACCAGCGAGGTGGTCTTCAGCATCGAGATGAACTGGTTGCCGAACGGCGGGATGATCACCCGCATCGCCTGCGGCAGCACCACCCGGGTGAGGATCTGCCGGTTGGACATGCCCAGCGAGGCGCCGGCCTCGCGCTGCCCGGGGTCGACGCTCTGGATGCCGGCCCGGACGATCTCGGACATGTAGGCGCCCTCGTTGATCGACAGGCCGAGCAGCGCCGCCACGAAGCCGGTGATCAGGGTGTTGGACTGCCAGCTGACCAGCTTGGGCCCGTCGAACGGGATGCCGATGCTGATCTCCGGGAAGAGCAGTGCCAGGTTGAACCAGAAGATCAGCTGGACCAGCAGCGGGGTGCCGCGGAAGAACCAGGTGTACGCGCCGGCGGTGGTCCGCAGCACCGGGCTGTCGGACAGCTGCATCACGGCGACCACCACGCCGATGACGATGCCCACCACCTGGGAGATCAGGGTGAGTTGGACCGTCACCCAGAGCCCTTCCAGGATCACGCCGTCGAACTGGTACCTGGCGACGATGTCCCAGTGCAGGTTGGGGTTGACGATGACGGTCCAGGCCAGCCAGACGGCGACGAAGGCGGCCGCCAGGACGGCGAACCAGCGGGCCGGGCGGGGCCGGCCGGTCACCTCGAAGGCGAGGTCGTCGTCGGCGGCGCCCGAGGTCGTCGCGGGGCCGGTGGGCGTCGCGGGGCCGGTGGGCGTCGCGGGGCCGGTGGGCGTCGCGGGGTCTCTCATGTCGGTGCTCATCTCGTCGGTCCCGCCGTTCTCACTGCGCCGCGTTGACGGTGGCGCGCTCCACCGCGCTGCCGCCGACCTGGTAGGTGTCCAGCACCTTGCGGTACTCGCCGCTCTCGATCAGCTCCTGGAGCGCCTTCTGCACCGCGTCGCGCAGCCCGGAGTCCTTCTTCGCCACCGCGATGCCCCAGGGCGCCGTCCCGTACTGGTCCGGAAGCACCTCGTAGGAGCCGCTGTTCTGCACGAACATCTGCGCCACCGGGTAGTCCACGATCGTGGCCACGGCCCGCTCGCTGTCCAGCTGGAGCAGCCCGGTCGGGGCGTCCTCGCTCTGCGAGATCGCCATCTTGGCGGCGCACTTGGCGTTCTGCTGCTCGCCGATCTCCAGGTTGGAGCTGCCCTTGGCGAGGACCACCTTCCTGCCGCAGAGGTCCTCGATGGACTTGATGCCCTCGGGGTTGCCCTTCTTCGTCATGATCACGCCGCCGGTGCGGAAGTAGTCGACGAAGTCGACGGCCTGGCGGCGCTGCGCGCTGTCCGTCATGGAGGACATCACCAGGTCGTAGCGGCCGGCCTGGAGGCCGGGGATCAGGCCGTCGAAGGAGGAGTTGGCGAGCTCCAGCTTCAGGCCGAGCCGCCCGGCGACGGCGGCGGCGAGGTCCGGGTCGACGCCGGTCAGCTCGGTCGTCCCGGGCTTGTACATCTCCATCGGCGGGTAGCCGACGGAGGTGGCCACTCTGAGCACGCCGCTCTGCTTGTTCTTCGCCGGGAGCAGCTCGGCGGCGCTCTTCCCGGAGTTCTGCGCGGCCTGCGCCGCGCCGGCGGCCGGGGAGCCGCCCGGGTCGGAGCGCCCGCAGGCGGTGGCGGCCAGGACGACCAGGGACAGTGCGGCCAGACAGCGCAGGGAACGGGGGCGGTTCATCGGCTACTCCCTCGGGCGGTGACGGTGCGCCGATGCTGGCAGCCGGGTCCGGGTGAACGGAAGATGATGAAGCTATTGCTGGCTCACCAACGATTTTTGTACGGCTGATCGCCCTGTCCGGCGGTCTTCCGGCGGTCTTCCGGTGGCCGTCCCGTCCGATGGCCGTCCCGTCCGGCGGCCGAACGGTGGCGACGGCTCAGCCGGTGAGCCAGGGGGCCTCGGGCAGCTTGGCGTCGGCCTGCCGTCCGGTGAACTCGACGGTGGTCGGGGTGCCCAGCCCCGGCATCCGCATCGTCACCCGGCGCAGCCCGCCGTCGCCGTCCACCCAGTACGTCAGCGGCGAGCGGGCGCCGTCGGGCGCGGAGCCCTGGGCGCGCGGGCCGGCGAAGCGGTCGTGGTCCCGGCCGTCGATCCGGTCCCGGCCCAGCCAGCGGGCACCGGACTGGGCGAGCAGCAGCGGGTTGTCGGGGCGGTCCGCGCCGAGTTGGACGAGCAGGTTCAGTCCGGCGTCCAGCGGGTCCGCCGTGTAGGTGCGCGGTGACCAGCCCTGGCGCGGGATGTGCTCGGCCTGCTGCCAGGCGGGGGCGTCGGTGCCGGGACCGCCGGTGCTGCCAGGACTGCCCGTAGTGCCGCTGCCGGCCTGATCGGGCGCCAGTCCGAGGCCGCCGGTGTCCCAGACGATCAGGCCGTGGTCCATCGGTCCGCTCGCGCCGGTGGTCCGGTAACGGCCCACCCCCCGGTGGGTGCGGTAGTCGACGACCCCGTCGACCCGGATGCTCACGCCCCCGCCCTCGTCGGCCGTGAGCGTCACCGCCACCGGGCTCGCCTGGTAGAGGTTCAGGCGCGACAGGGCGAGCCGGCCCGCCTCGTCGGTGGTCACCGGGCGTTCGACGGCCTCGTCGGAGACCGTCCGGTAGACGGCCACGCCGCCCGCCGCCGCGCCGCACACCACGATCGCGATCACGGCCTTGAGCCAGCCGGCCCGGCCCCGACGGGGCGCTCGGCCCTCGGCCTTCGTCTTGCGGGGCATGCGGCCCGCTCCCTCTCCTCGGTCGGACACGACAGTCGGGCGGGTCCGGGGGACCCAACGGTCCCACGAACCCGCCCGATTCGGGCCCGGTGGAGGTCTCCCCCCACCGGGCCCGCTCACTGCGAAACCGCTAGCCGCGCTGGGCGGCCTTGCGCCTGCGGACCACCAGCACCATGGCGGTGCCGAGGGCGATCAGCGCCGCCGCGCTGGTCAGCGCGATCGGCATCCCCTCACCCGCACCGGTGTTGGGCAGGTGCCCGGGTGCGGGGGGCTGCGGTGCGGGCGGCACCGGAGCCGCCGACGTCGGCGCCGGGGTCGGCGTCTCGGTCGGGGTCGGGGTGGGCGTCGGCGTGGGGATCAGCTTGTTGACGGCCGTCACCTCCACGCCGGCGTCCAGGTTCGCCGAGGTCAGCTTCAGCGGACCGAAGACGGTGACCTCCGGCGCGGCGTAGCCGTCCGGCGGGCTGAGCTCCTGCCAGTAGTACGTCCCCGGCACGCCGGTGCCCTGGCAGATGCCGTCGGCCCCGGTCGTGCAGGCCTCGCCGACCTTGGTGTCGGGCTTGTCGCCGGTCGGCTGGAGCCCGTCGGTCCCGTTGGTCTCGTGCCACAGCTGGAACTTGGCACCCGCCAGCGGCTTGCCGTCCTGGTCGTGCTTGACCAGGCGCAGCGCACCCTCCTGCAGGCGGAAGCCGAAGTCGTAGGTGTGGTCGTTCTCGCCGGGGCCGCCGGTGGTCAGCGCCCGCTCCGGGAACTTGCCGTCCTTCGGGACGATGCCCTTGGAGTCGACGAAGTGGTTGTCACCGACGTCGTGATCGGTCGGCACCCACTGGAAGAGGGGGCCGTCCTTGGCGTAGTCCGCCGGGTTGTCCAGCTTGATCGTGTACTTGGTCCTCGGCTTGAGGCCTCCGTCGACGTTGCCGTCGTCGAAGTAGTACTCGCCGCGCTTGGTCGTCTTGGTGGTGCCGACGAGCTTCCCCGCCTCGTCGTACAGGTGCACGGTGGCACCCGGTACCGGCTTCTGGCCCGGCAGCTGGAGGCCGCTGCGCTCGGGGTCGTACCAGACCCGGTTGCCGATCTGGAGCGGCGCCTGGTCGCAGAGCACCTCCAGGTCGCCCATCGCGGCGCCCTTGCCGAACGGCGGGGAGCCAGGGGCCGTGTTGAGCCGGACGCCGCCGTCCGCCTTGCCGGTGCGCTTCTGGAAGGCGCTGCCGTAGCCGTAGGCCTGGCTGTCGCTGTCGTAGCCCGAGGTCACGATGGAGTCCTCGACCTTGGACAGCGCCATCCCGGCGTTGGCGGGGTTGTTGTGGCCGATCCGGGCGTTGTCGAAGAACCGCTGGCCCCGGGCCGTGGAACCGCAGCCCAGGTTGGTGTCCAGCACGTACGTGCCGTTCGCCGGGCAGGCCTTGAGGAGGTCACCGCCGGGCAGGACCTTGGCCATCGCGGCGCCCGTCGGGCTGGCCGCCGACTGGTCGCCGAAGCGGTCCCGGAAGGCGAGCAGCATCGAGCCGTCCGTCTCGAACGTGATCTCGGCGACCGCCGGCTCGGGATTGGCCATGTAGTTGTCCCCGCAGGCCTGCCCGTTCTGGCTGGTCGGGAACGTGTCCTGCCACGGGAACCAGCCGGTGCCCGGGCACGGCCCGCCGACGGTGGTGCCGCGCGGGTAGTCGAGCGGCTGGTTCAGCACCGCCGACTTGAACGCGCCGGTGGCCAGGTCGAACGGCAGCACCACGGCCCGCAGGTCCGAGGCCTTCTGGGTGGACTCGCCCGAGCAGACGCCGCCGAGGAAGCCGACGCCGTCCTGGATGCCGAGGCCGTACGGACGCCAGTCCCCCGCCGCCGGGCAGCCCGGGTCCGGGATGGCGTAGGAGGCCTTGGGCGCGGCCGCCGTCGCGGCGGTGGCGTCGTAGCGGTAGAGCTTGCGGTCGTGCAGGTTGACGACGAAGAGGTCCTTGCCGTCGTCGGTGATCTTGATGCCGCCCAGGCTCTCCTTGCCCACCGGGGCCAGGAAGCCGTCGTCGTTGCCCGGGGTGTGCGGGGTGGTGCCCGCGTCCGGGACGGTGGCGAACAGCGTGGTGTTCTTCTTGTCCCAGTCGGTGACGTAGATCCCGCCGGGGCCGCCGGGGCCGTAGCTGGTGGTCCGCTTGGCCTGGGCCGCGGAGAACACCCTGCGGTCGGCCCTGTTCCAGGCGATGCCGTAGAGGTTCCCGGTCTGCCCGGCCGTGGCCACGTCGGTCAGGGTGAAGCCCTTGCCGGCCGTTCCGCGGGACTCGTACGGGAAGGACACCAGCGTGTGCTGGTTGTCCCCGTCCGCGGGCGGGTTCTGACAGGTCGACACCAGCGGCGCGTTCTTCTGGCAGTAGTCACCCGGGCTCCACAGCCCCGTGGTGAGTTCCACCGTCTTGCCGCCGGAGAGGTCGACGAACTCCTCGTTGGAGCTCAGCTTGTTGGGGGCGCCGTCCAGACCCTCGCGCGAGGCGAAGGCCGGGTAGAGCACGCCCGGCTTCGGATTCGCCACCTGGACCCGGTACTTGCCACCGGTGAGCTTGCTGGTGGCGGGCGCCAGCGTCACCGTGCCGTCGGCCGCCGTGGTGCCCTCGACGGCCACCCCGGCGTCGTCGGTGAGCGTCACCTTCACGCCCGCCATGGTCGATTCCAGCCCGGGGGTCCACACCCCGTCGGTGTCGACGGCCCGGATCACCCGGACCTTCACGGTGCCGTCGCCAGCCGCCGGGAAGGCCGAGGGGGCCGCCGCCAACGAGCCGGCGCCGATCACCACGGCCAGGGCCGCCGCGCCGGCCACGGTACGGCCGAGCCCGCCCTGCCGCCGGTCCGGGCCGCGCGCGACACCGGCCGTTCGTTCAGTAGTCGTCGTCATCCCTGCTCTCATCGTCAAGTTGGGCCTTCCGCCCGACCTCGTGAGGGAGTTCGTGAGCGGCGAAAAACCGCCATCGTTAACGGGAGCTTAAAGGGCCTTCACACAAGTTCGCCGGAAAACAAGGAACTTTGACGACCCGTCAGGCGTTTCGGGGCCGTCACGGCCCCCGCCCCCCACTCCCGCCATCGGGCAACCTACCAGCGACGACCGGTCCGACGCGTCCCCACCCCCGTCAACGATCGCGGCCACCGGCCGTCGAGCGTCGAACACAGTTCCCACCGGAACCGCACACACCGATCCTGACTCACGCACCCCACCCACAACTCGGGTAACAGCCGGGCTCCGATTGGCACCGCCGCACCGCGGACTGGCACGATGTCAGGATGCGCATTCTGGTCATCGGCGGCACCCGTTTCATCGGTTTCCACTTCGCCGAGGCGGCCCTCGCCGCCGGGCACGAGGTCACGCTGCTCCACCGGGGCCGCTCCGGCGCCGGACTCCTCCCGGACGCCGAGCACCTGATCGCCGACCGGGACGACGACCTGTCCGCGCTGCGCGGCCGCAGCTGGGACGCCACCGTCGACACCTGCGCCTACTTCCCGCGCCAGGTGTGGAAGTTGGCGGCCAACGTCGACCCCGGCGCGGCCGGACGCTACCTGCTGGTCTCGACCCTCTCGGTCTACGACGAGCCGGCCGCCCCCGGCTACGCCGAGGACTCCCCGCTGCTGCCCTCCAACGGCCCCGAGGCCGAGGAGGTCACCGCCGCGACGTACGGCGTCCTCAAGGCCCAGTGCGAGCGCGCCGCCCGGCAGGCCTTCGGCCCGGAGACGCTGCTGGTGCGCCCGACGTACGTGATCGGCCCCCGGGACTACACCCACCGCTTCGACTACTGGGTGCAGCGCCTCACCCGCGGCGGCGAGGTGCTCGCCCCGGGCCGGCCGGACGCGCCGCTCCAGGTGGTCGACGCCCGCGACCTCGCCGCCTGGATGCTCGCCCTCCTCGAACAGGGCGCCTCCGGCCCCTACCACGCCGCCACTCCCCCGCCGTTCGGCATGGGCGACCTGCTCGACGCCGTCGCCTCTGCGGTCGCCCCGCCCGGCACCACCCTCACCTGGGTGGACGAGGACTTCCTGCGCGCCGCCGACGTCCCGGAGCGTGCGCTCCCGCTCTGGCCCGCCAAGCCGGCGGTCCGCGCCACCAGCACCGCCGACCCGGCCGCCGCCCTCGCCACCGGGCTCGTCCTGCGGCCGGTGGCCGAAACCGCCCGCGACATCGAGCCGTTCGAGCCCCAGCCGGAGACCCTCGCCCCCGACCGGGAGGCCGAACTGCTCGCCGCCTGGCACGCCCGGCAGGCCTGACGCCCGCTCAGCCACCGGCGCGGGGCCGACCGCCGCCCCGCGGCAGCCGGTCCGGCCCCGGCCCGGACATCTCCCGGGCCGGGGCCCCACGTCACGCCCACGCCCTCACCACGCTTCGCGATAGCGGCCCCGGAGGGACCACTATCCGTTTCCGGCGTCCGGCGGAGCCGGGAAGTGGATAGGCCCTCTTCACGAATCCCACCAGACTCAAGGACAGCCGGAGCGACTCCGGTTCACCGAACGGAAGGCAGTGGGATGAAGAAGAAGCTGGCAGCCGCCGCCCTGGCCGCGGCCACCCTCGGCACGGTACTCCTCGGCGCCGCCACCCCGGCCCTGGCGAGCAGCGGTGGTTGCGTCACGGGCGACGCCTGCCTGTACTACAGCCCCAACCAGCAGGGCGCCTTCTTCGGCAAGAGCGAGGCCGGCAACTACGACGGCAACTTCGGCGGCGGCGGGGCCGGCAACGGCCAGCCGGTGATGAACAACGCCGCGTCCGTGAAGAACATGGACAACAACTACAACCTCTACGTGCACTACCGCGAGTACAGCCTCCGGGACACCGGGCCGAACCAGTACATCCAGGCCGGCCACTCGGCGAACCTGGGCACCGTGTGGTGGTCCGGCGTCTACATCGACATGCGCAACAACAACCACTCGCAGAGCTGGGAGCACATCTAGCCCTGACCGGGTGCCGGCCCCGCCCCCTCGGGGGGCCGGCACCCGTCCGGCCGTCATCGACCGATCGCACCACCCCGCGAGCCGGCCCCCGAGGAGCCCCGCCATGACGTCCCGCCACCGCTTCCGTCCGCTGCCGGCCCTGCTGCTGATCCCCCTGGCCCTCACCGCCGGCTGCGCCTCCGGCCCTTCCGGACCCGCCGCCGCCCCCGTCCCGCCGCCCGCTTCCCTCGCCCCGATGGACCCGCCGCCGGTCGGCGACACGCCCCGGCTGAGGCAGGTGGCCGACCGGACGCTGCCGATCGAGGCCTACCTGCTGAGCAGGGAGGACTTCCGGCAGTACCAGGCGGCGGAGGCCGTCCTGGTCACCCGCTGTGTCCGGGGCTTCGGCCTGGACTACACCCGGCCGACCGGCGGCGCAGCGCCGTCCAGGACCCAGACCACCCACCGGTACGATCCGGTCGAACTCGCCGACGTCTCCGTGAACGGCTACCACTCGCCCGACCCGTCCGACGGGAAGAAGCCCGCCGATGGGCCCACGCCGAGTCCCGACGTCAACACCGTGCTCGGCAGCGGCCTCAGCACGGACGGGAAGCCCGCCCCCGGGACGGCCCCCTCGTTCCGGGGGAAGCCACTGCCGCCCGGCGGGTGCATCAGCGCCGCACAGCAGGAGCTGATCGCGCACGGCGGCACCGGCGGGGACGCCGACGTCGCGGTGGGGATCAACTTCGAGGGCTTCGAGCGTTCGAGGTCGGACCCCCGGGTCAAGGCCGTCTTCCAGGACTGGTCGCGCTGCATGGCGGAGCGCGGGTACTCCTACGGCACGCCCGGGGACGCCCTGAAGGACCCCCGGTGGGGGGCGGGCACCAAGCCGTCCGCCGAGGAGATCGCCACCGCCACCGCGGACGTCCAGTGCAAGGAGCGGACCAATGTGGTCGGGGTCTGGTTCACCGTCGAGACGGCCTACGAGAACGAGCTGATCCGCCTCCGCCTGCCGGAGCTCACGGCGGCGAAGGCCGGCAACGACGCCATGCTGGCGACCGCCCGGGCCGTGACCGCCGGGTCCTGACCCCGGGCCCCCGACCCCGACGGGGATCAGTCCTCGTACTCGTCGCGCAGGTTCTCCAGCAGGTCCGACCAGAGGTCCGACTCGTCCGGCCCCTGCCCCAACTCCTGTACCAGCGCCGCGAACTCGTCCAGCGCGGACTTGGCGTCCCCGTCGCGGATCCGGCCCTCCAGGCGGGCCAGCAGCGCCAGCGCGCCGACCACCTCGGGCAGCGAGTCGGCCGCCCAGCCGCCGTAGCCGTCCCCGTGGTCCCAGCCGTCCGGGTGGTAGATCCGTACCGTGCCGGTGTCGCCGGACACCATCAGGTGCCGCTCGCCGAAGGTGCCGACGCAGTACCCCCAGTTGCTCGGCGGGGTTTCGTCGTCCGGGGTGCGCTCGCCGAACAGCTCGTCCAGGTCCGCCTCCCACATGCCGCGCTCGGGCAGGCCGGCGGCGTCGAAGCCGAGGAAGTCCGACTCGACGGCCGGGACGCCGACCTCGGTCAGGAACGCCCGGGCGGCCTTCGACGTCAGCCGCTCGGGCAGCGCCCCTGGCTCGGGCCGCCACAGCGTGCCGGGGCCGAAGCAGGACTCCAGCCAGGCGGCGGTGGGGTTCCTGGCGGCGGCCGTCAGCTCGGCGTCCGGCATGGTCATCGGTGCGTCTCCCCCGGTCGGAACGGTGCTCTGCCGCCATTGAAGCGCACCGCGCCGACAGCCGGGACACGCCGTCGGGCCGCCGGGGAGGATCCCGGCGGCCCGTGCGGAACCACGGCCCGACGGTTTAGAAGAAGCCGTCGTCCTCGTAGTAGTTGTTGACGACCACCTGCGGGTCGTCGTCGAAGGCCTCGTTCAGCAGCGCGCCGCCGACCAGGCCGGCCGCGCCGGCGCCGATCAGCGCGCCGGTGCCGAAGCGCCGCCCGCCCTGGGCCTGCTGGCCGGGCAGCTGCGGCTGGCCCTGCTGGACCGGCTGCTGGACCGGCTGGGGGTAGCCGGCCTGCGCCGGGGTGTAGAACGGCGGGACGTTGGTCTGCACCCGCTGGGCGCAGGCCACGCAGGCCTCGATCTGGCGCGGCACGCCCCACTGTGGCGACCAGTACACCGCCGTGGCGCCGACGCCGTGCGAGGGGTCGAAGAAACACGTCACGGGGAAGCTCCCTGGCTGGGTCGTGGGAACGGCGGGTACGGCGGCGGTCGGCACCGGGGCCGCGACCGGCGCGGGCGGGGCGACCGGCGCGGGCGGCGCGACGGGCGGCTTCACCGGCACGGGCGGCGCGACCGGCGCGGCGGCGGGCGCCGGCTGCAGGACGTCCACCCCGAAGTCGGTGGCGATGCCCGCGAGCCCCGCGGCGTACCCCTGCCCGACCGCCCTGAACTTCCAGTCCGCGCCGTGCCGGTACAGCTCGCCGAACACCATCGCCGTCTCGCTGCCGCCCTCCGACACGATGTCGTACCGGGCCACCTCGGCGCCGCCGTCCGGGTCGAGGACCCGGATGTGGGCGCCGCGGACCTGCCCGAAGGACTGCCGCCGCTGTGCCGCGTCGTAGATCGCCACCGCGAAGACGATCTTCTCCACCCCGGCGGAGACCTCCGCGAGCCGGACCTCGATCTGCTCGCGGTCGGGGCCGCCGCCGGAGCCGCCCTGGTGCCGGACGGAACCGTCCGGGCTCTGCAGGTTGTTGAAGAAGACGAAGTGCTGGTCCGAGGCGACCTTCCCGTCCGCCCCGCAGAGCAGCGCGCTGGCGTCCAGGTCGTACCCCGCCCCGGCCGTCCAGCCGAGACCCACCCGGACCACCCTCAGCCCGGGGGCCTGCCTGCCCAGGGAGACGTTGCCGCCCTTCGTCAGGGCCACGCTCATGGAACTTCCTCCACCACCGTACGAGTACCGCTGTTCTCCCACGACAACGCTGTAGAACTCGCGGCGGTTCCCGGTCGAACCGTCAGCTTTCCGTCAGGGCCGAACCGGTGCGGGGCACGGTGCCGACACTCTGGCGGGCCGTAAGGTCTGGACCTATTGTCGGCGGACATGACATATCTATGCCGCGCCGCGGGACTGGCCGCCGCGCTCACCGGAACGCTCGCCGCCCTGCTGGCCCCGGCCGCCGCCCAGGCCGCCCAGGCCGGACCGGCCGGCTGCCGCAGCTCGGCCACGGTGCCGCCGGACGCCGAGCAGGCCCGCCTCCAGGACGCCCGTACGGCCGCTTTCACCGAGCGCTCCGGGCTGGGAGAGCTGCTCGGGGTCTTCCCCTCCGCCCTGTGCGCCGCCCGCGACGCCCGGCAGGCCGAGCGGGTGGTCACCACCTGGGGCCGCACCCTCTGGCAGGCCGGCCTGGACCGCGCCCAGGGCCGGCGGCCGAGCGGCGAACTGCCCGCCCGGGACGACCGCCCGCTGTACTGGACCAGGCTCGCGATGACCGTCCGGCTCGCGCAGTGGCAGCCCCGGTTCGACGTCGACCACGCCGCCCTGCGAACCCGCTTCGAGGACGCCTCGCGCGGCCTCGACGACGGTTTCGACTCCGCCCCCGGCGTCCGGCGGATCTTCGTCAGCGGCTTCGACCCGTTCGGCCTCGACGCCGAGCCGCGCCGCGCCAACCCCTCCGGCTCGGCCGTCCTGCGGCTGCACGGGCAGCGGATCACCCTCGCCGACGGCAGCACCGCCGAGGTCCGGGCGGTCGTGCTCCCCGTGCGCTACCGGGACTTCGACGAGGGCATCGTCGAGCGCGCCTTCACCCCGCACCTGCGGCCGGGCCGGCAGTCCGCCGACCTGATCACCAGCATCAGCCAGGGCTACCCGGGCAAGTTCACCCTGGAGGAGTGGGCCGGGCGCGCCCGCTCCGCCGACCCGGCCACCGACAACGCGGCCGCGCTCTCCGGCGGCACCACCCGGCACCCGGTGGACGCCCCCGGCCTGGCCGCCGGGCCGCAGTTCGTCCGCACCACCCTGCCGACCGACGCCATGAGGGCCGTCCAGCAGCCCTTCCCGGTGCTGCTCGACACCTTCGTCACCGAGATCCCGGCGGGCGCCACCGACCCCGTCTTCCGGCCGGACGGCCCCACCCCCGGCTCCCGCGCGGTCTCCGGTGGCGGCGGCGGGTACCTGTCCAACGAGGTCGCCTACCGCTCCAACCGGCTGCGCACGTTCCTCGCCCCCGGGCTGCCCGGCGGGCACCTGCACACCCCGGTCCTGACCGGTCTGCCGGCCGACCCGAGCCTGCTCACCGCACCGGAGTTCGAGCAGAACGAGGCCGCGATCGGCGACGAGGTGCGGGCGATCCTGAGCACCGCCGGGCTCTGACGGCGCCTCCGGGGCGGGCCGGTGCCCACCGGCCCGCCACGAAGTCCGTCACGTACGTGTTCCGCGACCCCTGGGGGATCTCGATCACGACCTCGAACTCCACCTCGAACTCCACGTCGAACGCCACCGCGGCCTCCTCCTCGGCATCCGGGGGAACTGTCGGCCGCCCGGACGGCCACCGAAAGCACCCCCGCCGTTCAACCCGCCCCACTACCGTCGGGCGCATGGGGAGCTGGCGGGTCACGGTCCTGGATCACCGTCGCCGCGCGGGCGGACGCCCGCAGGGCCTTCCGGAGGGGCCGCTGGCCCGCCGGGACGGAACGGAGCTGCACGTCCGGGACGGCGGGCTCGTCCACGTCGACGCCACCGGCCGGGAACGCTGGCGGCGGCCCTGCCCGGGCCGTCCGAACGCGGCGCACCTCTCGGCCGGCCGGGCGCTGGTCACCACCGACTCCTTCGGCTACACCGCGCCGGGCCCGGCCCTGCTGCTGGACCTCGCCGACGGCGCCACCCTCGCGGAGCTGCGCGGCGAGCGCGCCGCGGCCCTCGGCGGCGGCCGCTTCCTGCTCGGGTCGGCGGGCCGGGGCGCCTTCGGCACCCGGGCGTACGACCGGGACGGCACCCTGGCCGACTCCTGGCTCAGCTACGGCCACTACGTGGTCGGCGGCGCCCTGCGGGTGGTCGAGACGGACCACCGCCACCCCACCGGAAGCCGGGTGGTCCGGCTGCTGCCCGGCGGCCGGATCGAGCACGGCCCGCTGCTGGCCGACCCGCAGACCCCGGCGCCGCTGGTACTGCCGGACGGCACCCTGCTGGTGCTGGACGCGGGGGTGCTGCGCGCCGTCGGCCGGGACCTGGACGACACCGTCCTGGCCGAGCTGCTCCCCCTCGCCCCGGAGGACCGGCCCCGCCACACCGGTTCGCTGCACCGCACCGCCGACGGCCTCGCCGTCACCCTGGTCGAACGCCACCCGACCCGGATGGGCGCCTACACCACCCACGCCTGGACCCTCGGCCTGCACGCACTCTAGGCGTCAGATCTCGATTGTGCGGCGGAACCGACGGTCCGACATTCCTTCGCCCACGATTCCCCTACGGTGACGCCTGCAACAACCGTCACCATGCAAGAGGGGGCACGCCCATGTCCCGGAGCCGGAAGCTCCACCGCCTCAGCAACCCCGACGTCGACGAACGCCGCGCCCAGCGCGCGCTGTTCCGTCACCTCCGCGACGACACCAACGCCAACCGCGGCCGGATGGCCAAGCGCGTCCGCGAGCTCCAGCTGCTGCTGGCGATGGACCCGGTCGAGTTCGAGGGCCTCATCGCCCGGCTGATGGAGGCGATGGGCATGAAGGTCGAGCTCACCGCCCGGTCGCGGGACGGCGGGGTGGACGTCCGCGGCATCGACCCGGACCCGTTCCGCGGCGGCAACGTCATCGTGCAGGTGAAGCGGTACCGGGACACGGTGGCGCCCTCCGCGGTGCGGGACCTGTACGGCACGCTGCGGCACGACCGGGACGCGACCAAGGCCGTCCTGGTCACCACCAGCAAGTTCGGCCCCAGCTCGCACCAGTTCGTCGCGGGCAAGCCGGTCAGCCTGATCAACGGCGCCGAGCTGGTCGGGCTGCTCAAGCACCACGGCTTCCACGAGGTGTTCGCGGCCGTCGAGGACGGGGACGCCGCCGGGGCCGACGCCCTGGACGGGCTGCCCGCCATCGAGGTGGCCGCCGAGCCCTCGCGGCTGCTGCTGCACTGGACCGGGGAGGAGGAGTACGACATCGCCGCCCTGGTCTGCACGGGCAACGCGGCGCTCTCCGACGACCACCTGGTGTTCTACAACAACGCCTCGACGCCTGACGGTTCGGTGCGGCTGGTGACCGGCTACGGCGACGCGAACGCCTGCCTGATGGTCGACTTCGACGCGCTGCCCGCCGAGGTCGACCGGCTGGTCGTGATCGCCGCCGCCGACACCGAGAACCACCCCGGGGCCACCATGGGCGGGTTCGCCGGTCCGGCGCTGATCCTGGAGGCCGGCTCCGGGCAGGATGCGGCCGTGGTGCACCTCGCGGACGGCGCGGAGACCAACACCGCGATGCGGCTCGGCCGGTTCGACCGGGAGCCCTCCGGGGACTGGGAGTTCACCCCGGCGCTCGCCGGGTACCCGGGCGGGCTGCGCCAGGCCGTGACCGCGTACGGGCTGGAGGTCGTGGACGCGTGACGGGGCGGGGCGCCCGTCGTCGGCCGGGCGCCCCGCAGCGCGAAGCCCGACGCTTCGCGAAGCCCGACGCTTCGCGTGTCCCGGTGCTTCACGTGCCCCGGTGCTTCGCGGACCTCAGGTGCTACGCGGACCTCAGTGCACGACCGGCAGTTCCAGCACCGACCCCCGGTCCCCGCCCCAGCCGATCCGGTAGTCCGCCCGCCCGTCGGCCGGCAGCAGCTGGAAGGAGTCCGGGTTGGCGGCGGCGACGGTGAGCCTGATCCGCTCGCCGGAGCGGAACAGCGCCGAGACGGGCTGGAGGTCGATGGTGACGCGCTGGGCGCTCCCCTGCGGAAAGTCCTCGGCGTCCTCGGCGGCGTAGCTGCGCGGCGTGCGCAGCCGGCGCCAGTCCGGGTTGTCCGAGCGGTCCGCCACCGCCCGCTCCTCCAGGGCGAGTTGACCTTCCGTCAGATAGCTGACCCGGCCGTCCGGCGCGACGTTCTCCAGGTAGACGTGCAGGGCGCCGCGTGCCGAGCCCGCCAGTCCGGTGACGTCGAGGGTGACCTTGCCGTTGCCGGTGACCCTGGTGTCGGCGGTCAGCGGCGCGGTGGTGTAGCTGAGCAGCTTGGCGTCGACGGCGGCGCGGTCGGGGTAACTCACCTCGTCGCCGCTGAGGTTGGTGTTCCAGCGGTCCAGCGGGCCGGTGCCGGCGGTCGGGTCGAGGCGCAGCGGGTCGGAGCCGCTGCGGTGGTCGTCGGCCCGGCCGCCGAGCGTGCCGCCCGCGCCGAGGTGGAACCGCTGGGTGCGGGTGCCGGGCACCGGCCAGCGGGTGGTGGTGCGCCAGACGCCTTCGTTGAAGGTGTAGTAGTGCACCTGTCGGCGGCCGTCGGGGCGAGCGTCGCCGCGGACGTAACGGTCGAAGAAGTCGGACACGCGCCGGTCGTTCTCCTCGTGTTCCCGCTCGGTGAGCGGGCGGGCGGGCTGGAACGGGTCGGCGAGCCAGCCGGCGCCGTGGTTCCACGGGCCGATCCAGACGTCCTGGGTGTTGGACAGGCCGCTGAACTGGGAGAGCGTCCCGTTGGCGGTGCCGGCGTCGAGCCAGCCGGCCCGGGTCAGGACGGGCACCCGGCCGGCCTCGATCGCGTCGGTCCGTTCGCCGACGCTGCCGACCGTCCAGCTCTTCGGTCCGTCCCGGTAGTCGCGGTGGACGCCGGTGTGCGCCATCTCGACGAGGTTGGCGTTGTCCGCGTGCTCGGCGCGGGCGGCGGCGAGCAGGGCCGGCCCGTCGGGGCCGTCGACCGGCCGGGGCTGGAGCCCGGTGAGGCCGACGTCGGCGCAGAGCTTCCGGGTCCGCTCGCCGGTCTCGCAGGTGGTGCCGCCGGCCTGGTCGAGGACGCGCAGCAGCAGCGCGTACTGGGCGATGCGGGGTTCGATGAGCACGCCGCCGGGGCGGACCAGGTCCTCGTACGGGTCGAAGTCGTAGGAGATCGGGGCGGCGGCGGTGATGTGGTGGTTGCCGAGGGAGGTGGCGAGCATCGCGGTGTCGCCGCCGTAGGAGATGCCGGTGGTGCCGACCCGGCCGTTGGACCAGGGCTGGGCGGCGATCCAGTCGCTGAGCGGGCCGCTGTCGGCGGTCAGGTCGCGCCGAGTTCGGAGGTGAGGGTGCCGAAGGAGGCCCCGGTGCCGCGCAGGTCGGCGGACACGAAGGCGTAGCCGCGGGCGGTCCACTGCCGCGCCTCGCCGCTGACGCCGTCGGTCTGGCCGGCCCGGACCCTCGCCCGCCAGTAGCGGTTGGTGACCAGCACGGTGGGCAGTCGGGCGCCGGCCCGGGTGCCCTCGGGGAGGTGGACGTCGACGGCGAGACGGACCCCGTCGGGCATCGCCACGTAGAGCGACCGCCGCGGTGGCTCGGCGGGGCCGGCGGACGCGGCGGCGGCCGCCGGGGCGACCGGGAGTCCGAGCACGGCGGCGGCCGCGAGCAGCGCCGCCAGCGGGCGGCGCGACAGCCCCCGCCTCATCGGACGGTCGCCTTCCAGGGGCCTTCCTCCGGGCGTGCCTCGCGGTCCGTGCCGGGCCAGGGCGGCATGGTGACGGCGGTGATCCGCAGCGGCCCGTCGGAGTCCTCGTCCGCCCGGAACTGGAACGCGGTGCCCAGCGGTATCGACACCGCCGTTCCGGGCGCGAGCCGTACGGTCTCCTCGCGCCCGCCCTGGCGGCGCCACAGCTCGCCGCTGCCCGCGGTGACCTGCCACAGCTCCTGCACGGTGGCGTGCGACACCGCGTGGGTCACCCGGCCGGGGCCGAGCGTGAAGACGGCGAGGCTCCCGGATCCCTCCAGCACCAGCAGCGGACGCACCTCGGCCCCGTCCGGGGCGGTCACCACCTCGGCGTCCCCCACGTCCGCGGTGTCGAAGGGCTGGTGCCCTGTGTGATGTCCCATGTGACGACCTGGCCTCTCATCCGAGTGAGTAGCGTGGGCTCGTCCCCCACCGTCGATGGGATCACGGGCCCCCGGCCGTCCGCCAGGGCGGGGCTACCCCGAAACGACCCCGATCCGGCCCCGGCCCTCCCCGGACTCCTGGCCTCCTCCCGTGGTCGGACCGGCTCCGAAGTCGCGCACCGCCTCGGCGACGATCGCCTCCAGGCGGGCGTGGTGGGCGCCGCGCCAGTAGGCCTGTCCGCAGTCGGCGCACTGGGCGAAGGCGTCGTAGGAGCGCTCGGTGCCGTCCCGCAGCTGCTCGCGCACCGAGGTCTTGGTGGCCGGGTGCAGCGTGCCGTTGCAGGTGGTGCAGCGGCTCCAGGGGGCGAGCGGCGGTGCGAAGCGGGAGAGCACGTCGCGCAGTTGCTCGGCGGGGCGGTGGCTGTAGACGTAGGCGCCGGCCCACAGTTCGCGGCGGCGCAGCAGGCCGCGGTCGCGGGAGAGCATGATCCGCTGTTCGGCGGCCGAGCGGGCGGCCAGGGCGGCGTCGCCGATGTCGGGGTTCTCGTACGCGGCGTCCACGCCGAGCAGGCGCAGCCGGCGGGCGAGGGTGCCGAGGTGGACGTCCAGCAGGAAGCGCGCCGGGGCGGGCGAGGGCTGCGGCCTGGTGACGGCCCGGACGGAGATCTCCTCGCCGTCGGCCGGCACGTGGGTGTCGGGCACGGCCCGGCCGTCCACCAGCAGGGCGCCGACCTCGGTGAGCGGGACGCCCAGGGACTCGACGACGTGGCCGAGGGTGGAGGTGCCGTCGGTGCGCAGCGCGGTGCTGCCGGCCCGCCGGGGCGCGGAGACGAAGAGGTGCAGCTCGGGGGCGAAGTCGAGGCTGATCTGGGGTCGGTCCACGCGGCCAGCATGCCAGCGGGCGGCGGGCCGGGGCCACCGGGTTTCCGGCCCGCCGTCGGACCGGCCCTCCCGGGGCGTGCCGGCCCGGTGTCCGGGTCGGACGGCCGCAACGGCGCGCGGGCTCAGACGGCCGCCGCGACCACCGTCGACGGTGACACCGGGTGGACGCGGTCGCGCGCCGCCCAGCGGGCGACCGGCCCCATCGCGTACCCCGCCGCGAGGAACGCCCCGCCCAGGACCAGCCAGCCGACCAGACCCCCGTCCAGCAGCAGTGTGGTGAGCAGCAGCGGACCGAGGGTGCGGGCGACGGCGACGCCGGTGCCGAAGAAGCCCTGGTACTGGCCGATCCGCCCGGGCGGGGCGAGGTCGAAGGCGATCTGCCAGCTTCCGGCCGACTGCCGCATCTCCCCGGCCACCTGGAGGACGGAGGCCGCGACCAGCAGCGCGCCGACCGCCCAGACCGGCACGTCCAGCGCGGACAGCCCGAAGACGGCGCAGGAGGCGAGCAGCAGCAGTCCGGCGGAGCGGACGGCCCGGGCGGCCGGGTCCAGTCCGGTGACGCCGCGTGCCGCCCGGACCTGGAAGGCCAGCACCGCGAGGGTGTTGAGCACGAACAGCGCCGAGCCGAGCCAGCCGATCCCGGGGGCGCGCGCGGCGATCCAGAGCGGGATGATCAGGCTGAGCAGCGGCATCCGCAGCAGCAGGACGGCGTTGACGGCCGTGACGGCGGCGTACCGGCGGTCGCGCAGTACGGCGAGGCGCGGCCCGGCGTCCGGGGCCCCTGCCGCGGGCGGGGCTTCGGGCAGGCCCCGCAGGACCAGCGCGGCGATCAGGAAGCCGAGCGCGGTGACGACGAAGGCGGCCAGGTACGCGGCGCGGGTGCCCAGGACGAGCGCGATGCCGCCGATCGCCGCGCCGACGGCGAGTCCGCCGTTGAGGGTGGACTGGATGTGGGCGAGCAGCGCGGTCCGCTGCGCGGGCGGCACCAGCGCGGCGACCAGCGCCTGCCGGGCGGCGGTCAGGCCGGACTGCGCGGTGGCGTAGAGGCAGACCGCGAGCAGGAACAGCGGGTAGGAGCGGATCACCAGGAAGGCGGTGACCACGGCCGCCGTGCCCAGCGCGAGCGCCACCGAGGTGCGGCGCGGGCCGCGCCGGTCGGCGAGGTGCCCGAGCGGGACGCCGGCCAGGGAGCCGAGCGCCCAGGCGAGGGTGAGGCCGATTCCGAGGGCGGTCGGCGACATCCCGACGACCCTGGTGAAGTAGAGCGCGGAGCAGGTGTAGTAGGCGCCGTCGCCCACGGCGGCGGCCAACTGGGCGGCCGCGAGGGTCCGCTGGGGCCCGGCGGGCGGCAGGGTGCCCCGGCGGGCGGCGCGTTCGGTCGGCATGTCCTCTTCCTTCTCGTGTCTGCGGTCACCACCCGCCCGGACGGGTCGGCCGGTCACCCACACGCGTCCGGCCGCGTAAACGACTTCACGGACCGTCACCCCTGCCCGCGACCGCCGGATGGGCGGCGCGCGGACGGGGTCTCCGCGACCCCCGGCTGCGGCGCTCCCCACCCTAGGAGAGAACCGGCCCAGTGGACCGGTCCAGTGATCAAGGAATTTCCTGGGCCAATCCGCCGCGCCGCCGCACCGTCGACCGACCCCTGAACCCGCGTGCGAGGGGCGCCAGTTGGCGCCTCCGAGCCCTTCGAAGCGGTCCTGCCCCGGCCGCGCCCGCGCCGGTGAAGCGCCGTCCGTACCCGCTCCGAATCCGGCTCCGCCGAACGCTGCAAAACCGCCATCGGACAGACCAGGGGCCAACTTTGACCGTGTTGACCCGTCAGTAGCGTCCTTTTATGCTCAACGGCGTTCGCGATCCGGCACCGGGCCGGGGCCGCCCCGCCCGCCCCGTTCCGTCGCCGTCTCCGGTTCGAAGGGTGGCCTCCCCATCAGCACCTCCATCGCGCCCTCGGACTCCACCGACCGACCCGACGGCGCCGGGCACCCGCACACCCGCTCCGCCGAAGCTCCGGACGCCCCGACGTCGGACGGCGGCACCCGCCGACGGCGCTTCCTCACCTACCTGCTGGCCGGGCCCACCCTCACCGTCGCCGCCGGCCTCGGCCTCGACACCGCCGCGCCCGCCACCGCGGAGGCCGCCGCCCCGACGCCCGTCCCGGCCTCCGCCGCGGCCGCCGTACCGGTCCACGAGACCGCCCTCCCCCAGCAGCTGATCGGCCTGCCCGGCATCCCGGACATCGTCGACCTCGGCGACGCGATGATCATCGCCGGACTGCCGACCGCCCACCTGCTGGTCCTGGAGGTCACGGCCGACGGCCGCGCCGCACTCCGCCTGCCCCGGCTGGAGGTCGGCCAGGGCCTCACCACCGCGATCGCCATGATCGTCGCCGAGGAGCTCGACGCCCGGCTCTCCGACGTCGACGTCCCGCTCTCCGACGCCCGCCCCGAACTGCTCTTCAACCAGCTGACCGGCGGCTCCAACTCGATCCGCTCGCTGTACGACCCGGTGCGCGCCGCGGCCGCCGCCGCCCGGGCCCGGCTGGTGACCGCCGCCGCCAAGCGCTGGAACGTTCCCGCGGCCACCCTGCGCACCGCCGACTCCGCCGTCCTCGCCCCCGACGGCCGCCGCCTCGGCTACGGCGACCTCGCCGCCGATGCGGCCCGCGTCGCCGTGCCCGCCGTCCCGGCCGTCCCCAAGACCGCCGACAAGCTGCGCCTGGTGGGCAGGCCGACCGGCCGGATCGACGCCCGTGACATTGTCACCGGCCGGGCCAGGTACGCCGGGGACCTCCAGGTCCCGGGCGCCGTGCCCACCGTGGTCGCCCGCCCCACCACCGTGGGCGGCACCCTCAAGTCCCTGGACGCCTCGGCCGCCCGCGCCATGCCCGGCGTCCTCGGCGTGGTGCGGATCCCGACCGGCGTCGCCGTCCTCGCCGAGACCTTCGACCAGGCGCTCAAGGCCCGCGACGCGCTGGTCACCACCTGGAACCCGGGCCCGGTCGCCGGCCTGTCCGACGCCGACGTACGGTCCAAACTGCGCGCCGCCCACCTGCCGTCCCTCCCGCCGCCACTGCTCTCCCACCGGGTGGAGGGGGAGTTCGACTTCGCCTTCGTCAACCACGCCCCGATGGAGGTGCTCACCGCCGTCGCCGACGTCCGGCCGAACCGCGCCGAACTGTGGTTCGCCGCGCAGAGCCCGATCCTCGCCCAGGGCACCATCGCCAGGGAACTCGGCCTGCCGGAGAACGCCGTCACCGTCCACGTGGTGCGCGGCGGCGGCTCGTTCGGCCGCCGGCTGTTCTTCGACGCCGCCCTGGAGGCCGCCCAGGTCTCCAAGGCCACCGGCCGCCCGGTCAAGCTGATGTGGACCCGCAACGACGACATGCGCCACGGCCGGATGCGCCCCGCCAGCCACCACGTCGTCCGGGCCACCTACGGCCTCGGCCAGGTGTTCAGCTGGGAGCACCATGTGGCCAGTGTCCGGACCGACCTCGGGCACGGCCTCGGCGACATGCTCACCGCCGCCGGCTACAACCTCCCGCTGGCCGGGCTCACCGCCTCCGAACTCTTCTTCCTGCTCACCGAGAAGATCCCGTACGACGTCGGCGTCCCCACCCAGCTGCTCGCCGAGGTGCCGCTGGAAGTGCACACCGGCAGCTGGCGCTCGGTCTACTCGGGCACCGTCCGGGTCTCCGACGAGATCATGATGGACGAACTCGCCCGCGCGATGGGCCAGGACGAACTCTCCTTCCGCCGCGACCGGATGCGCAGCGCCGCCGGGCGGGCCGTACTGGACGAGCTCGCCAGGCGCGGCGACTGGGGCCGCCCGATGCCCCCCGGCCAGGCCCAGGGCATCGGCTACCACGACGAGCACAGCGCCTGCGCCGCCTACCTGGTCGAGCTGGACGCCACCGACCGCGCCAACCCCCGGGTCACCAAGGCCGTCGTCGTCGCCGACGTCGGCCGGGTGATCAACCCCAGGGGCCTCGAGGCCCAGCTGACCGGCGCACTGGTCGACGGCATCTCGGTGATCCTCCAGGCCGGCAACCACCTGGACAACGGCGCGTTCCGGGAGGGCAGTTACGGCGACTTCCACTACGCCCGGCAGCGGCACACCCCGCCGGTGGTCGAGATCCACCTGATGCCGCCGAGCGGACAGCCCGGCGGCGCGGGCGAACTCGGCGTCCCGGCCGCCTCCGCCGCCGTCGCCAACGCCTACGCCCGGGCGACCGGCACCAGTCCGCGCTCCTTCCCGATCAACTTCTGACCACCGCCTCCTGACCACAGCTGAGGAATCCCGACTCCCCATGCCCACCCACACCTTCGTCCTCAACGGGAAGCCCGTCACCGTCGAGGCCCCGGACGACATGCCGCTGCTCTGGGTCCTGCGCGACAAGCTCGGCGTCACCGGCCCCAAGTACGGCTGCGGGGTGGGCGTCTGCCGCGCCTGCACCAGCCACCTGGACGGCCAGGAGTTCCAGCCCTGCACCCGGTCCGTCAAGGACTGCGAGGGCCACACCGTCACCACCATCGAGGGCCTGGCCGACGGCGAGGTGCTGCACCCCGTCCAGGAGGCCTGGCTCGCCTGCGACGTCGCCCAGTGCGGCTTCTGCCAGCCGGGACAGATCATGACCGCCGTCGCCCTGCTGCGCCGCACCCCGAACCCGACGGACGCGGACATCGACCAGATCCAGAACATCTGCCGCTGCGGCACCTACCCGCGCATCCGCGAGGCGATCAAGCAGGCCGCCACCCGGCAGGGCACCAAGCCCTGACATGGGCGGCACGTCCTGACGCGGGCGGCAAGTCCCGAGCGGGCGGCACGTTGTGAGCGGGCGCAAGCCGCTCGGCACCCTGGCCACACCGGTCCGGACCGCCTAGGCTGGCCGGACCCAGTCGCCGAGCCGCGTGAGGATGACGCATGATCAGGCGCCGTTCACTGCTCACCTTCGCCGGCCTGGGCGGGGCCGCCGCCCTGCTGCCCGCCGGGCCTGCCCCGGCCGCCCTGGCCGCCCCGGCCGCGCCGGCCGCGCCGGCGCGCGCCATCGACCTGCCCGCACCCACCGTCGGCCGGCCGGTCGGCACCACCAGCCTGCACGTGGTCGACCACGGCCGCCTCGACCCGTTCGCGCCCGTCCCCGGCCCGCGCGAACTGATGGTGCAGCTCTGGTACCCGGCGCGCGGCACCGCCGGCCGGCCCCGCGCGCCCTACATCACCCCGCGGGTCGCGGCCGCGATCGAGCGGATCCTGCCGCTGGACCCGGGCACCCTCGCCCTGGTCCGCCCCACCGCCCTCGCCGACGCCCCCGCCCACCCCGGCCCGCTCCCCCTGCTGCTGCTCGGCCACGGCCGCGGCGGCACACGCGGCAACTGCACCGCACTGGCCGAGGAGTTGGCCGCGCACGGCTACCTCGTCGCGGCCGTCGACCACACCTACGACGCCGCCGCCGTCGAGTTCCCGGACGGCCGGCTGGTGCTCGGGGCCCTGCCGGAGAACCCGCCGGACCGGGACGCCGCCGAACGCAAGGAGATCGCCGCGCGGGTCGGCGACCTGCGCTTCGTCACCGACGAACTGACCGGGGGCCGGCTGCCGTTCCGGGTCGACGAGGAGCGGATCGGCGTACTCGGCCACTCCATGGGCGGAGCCGCGGCCGCCGAGGCCCTGCGCCAGGACCCGCGCCTGCGGATCGGCCTCGACCTCGACGGCGGCCTGTTCGGCTCCCCCGTCCCCGAACTCGGGCTGGACCGGCCGTTCCTGCTGCTCACCTCGATCGACGACCACGACACCTGGCAGCGCTGGCGCGAACACCACCACGCCTGGGGCCGCCAGCTGCGCACCCTGGGCGCGGGCCACCTCAGCTTCACCGACCTGCCGCACGCCGCCGCCCCCGGCCACCTCGCCGACCACCTCCCCGCCGACACCTACGCCCGCCTGCTCGGCACCATCGCCCCGACCCGCGCCACCGCGCTCACCCGCAGCTACGTCCGGGCCTTCGCCGACCGCTTCCTGCGCGACCGCCCCACCCCGCTCCTCGACGGCCCGTCGCCGCGCCACCCGGAGATCGAGTTCCGCTGGAGCCTCGGGTAGGGCCTGTCCTGCCACGCGCTAACCCGCCGGGTACTCCGCCGGGTCGCGGCCGAAGAAGGCGGCGAGCCGGTCGTACGCCGGGGCGTCCTCGGGGGCGGCGACGGCCGGGCCGAACGCGTGGCGCTCCTCCTCGGCGCCGCGGTACTCGGGCTTGAGCGCACCGCCGGCCCAGGCGAGCGCCGCGTGGGCGACCTCGTGGTCCAGGCCCTCGGTGGACTGGCCGGTGGCGCGGGCCAGGTCCCAGCCGTGGACGGCGAATTCGGCGATCTGCTGGTCCACGGGGAAGCGGGCCGGGAGGGTGCCGAAGCCGGGGACTTCGAGGGTGCCTCCGAGGTCGCCGGCCGCGCGCCAGGCGTCGACCAGCTCCTCCGCCCCGGCCTCGAAGGCGTGCAGCCAGTCCTCCTCGACCCGGTCGAAGGGCTGCGACCAGTCCGGTTGCCCGCCCTTCGCCCGTACGGTGAACTGCCGCAGGTCGTACAGGAGGTGGCTGACCAGGTCACCGACGTCCCACGAGCGGCAGGGCGTCGGGTGACCGGCCAGCTCGACGCCGGTGCCGTCGATCAGCCCGGCGGTCTGCGCGAGGGCCCGGGCGAGCAGCTCGAGCGGGTCTTCCGCTGCGGTCATGGCACACCTCTCGGTACGGGGTCCCGGTGCGGGAGCGGGTCGTGCCGGGTGATCGTAAGCGCGGGCACCGACAACCGCCCGCCACGACACCGCACCCTCCGCCACCGGGCCCACCGTCACCGCACCCGCCGCCGGGGTGTCAGGCGGCGAAGCCGCCGTCCACCGCCAGTTCGGCGCCGGTGACGTACCGGCCGTCCGCGCCGACCAGGTAGGCGACGGCGCCGGCGACCTCCGTCCCGGTGCCGAAGCGGCCGAGCGCGGTGAGTCCGCTCTGGAGCTCCGCCGCCGGGCCGTCGACCGGGTTCATGTCGGTGTCGATCGGCCCGGGGTGGACCAGGTTGGCGGTGATCCCGCGCGGCCCGAGCTCCCGGGCCAGCGCCTTGGTCAGGCCGATCAGCGCGGCCTTGCTGGTCGCGTACAGCGTGGCGCCGGGGAAGGCGACACGCTGGGCGATGCAGCTGCCGATGGTGACGATCCGCCCGCCCTCGGCCAGGTGCGCGGAGGCCGCCCTGGCGTACAGGAAGGGGGCCCGGACGTTCACCTCCAGCACCCGGTCGACGTCCTCCAGCGTGTAGTCGCCGATCGGGCCGACGGCGCCGACGCCGGCGTTGTTCACCAGGACGTCCAGCTTCCCGAACCGCTCGACGACGGCCTCGACCACGCTCTCCACCGCCTGCGGGTCGGAGCTGTCGGCCCGTACGGCCCATCCGGTCCGCCCCATCGCGGTGATCTTCGCGACGACCTCCTCGGCCCGCTCCGCACCGCCCTGGTAGGTCAGCACCACGTGGGCGCCCTCCTCGGCCAGCCGCAGGGCGACCGCCGCCCCGATCCCCCGGCTGCCGCCGGTCACCAGCGCCACCTTGCCGTCGACCCCGTCGACCCCGTCGATTCCCGCCGCACCGTTCATCGTCATCTCTCCAGAACTCCTCGTTCCGATCTCGGACATGACTCGATCCTGGTCCGGGGCGTTTCAAACCTCCGGCGGAAATCAGACGTTGCGTTCAACGTTCAACCATTTCTCGGGGCGCCCCGCACCCCGGCGCACACGCCCGTCCGTGGTCGTACGAGCCGACCGCCGGCCGTCCGGTGCGGTCGGGCCCGGCCGCCGGGTCGGCTCCGGCGCAGCCGAACGGCGGCCCGGCCTCCCGCGCGCCGTCCGGGAGCAACAGGTGCCGTCGCGCGCGGTACTCGAATCCCGCCGCGCGCAGGGCCGTCACCACCGCGCGCGCCGCGCCGGAGCCGGCCGGGCGGCGCACCGAGGCCGGGTCGAAGCCGGGTCAAAGCCGGGCTCACTGTCGCTGATCAGCCGGACCGTCAGCCGACCCTGGCGACGGGCCGCACGGCCGGCGTCCGCCCCGCGCGGGCACCCCCGCCCCCGAACGGCCCGCCAACGGGCCGTTACGGGCCGTTGACGGCCATTGACAGGCCGTTGACGCACCGGAACCGGCTGAGCGGCCGCCCCCGTCCAGGGGCGGCCGCTCAGCCGGTTCCACGAGGCCGCGTCGGGCGGCCTCCCGCCGGACGGTCGGTCCGGTCAGACCGTCAGCGTCTGGCCCGGGAAGATCAGGTCCGGGTCGCCACCGATGGTGCGCGCGTTCTTCCGGTACAGGCTGTCCGTGTCGGTGCCGAACTTCGCCGCGATCTCGCTGAGGGTGTCACCGCTCCGGACGGTGTAGCCGCCCGCGGCGGTGTTCTTCGGCGAGGCCGGCGCGGACTGCGCCGGCTTGGCCGAGGGCTGCCCCTTGGGCGCCTGCTGGGTGGCGGCGGACTTGGCGGCGGGCGCGGCGGGCGCGGCGGGCTTGGCCGCGGGCTTCGCCGCCTTCGTGGTCGGCTTGGCCGCCTTGGCCGCCTGACCGCCCGAGGTGTCGACGGCGGCCGGAGCGCCGCCCTTGCCCAGACCCGCCTTCTGCGAGCAGACGGGCCAGGCGCCCGGGCCCTGCGAGGCCAGGACCTTCTCCGCGACGGCGATCTGCTGGTCCTTGCTCGCCTTGTTGGCCTGGGAGGCGTACGCGGTCCCGCCGTACGCGGCCCAGGTGGACGGGGCGAACTGCAGCCCCCCGTGGAAGCCGTTGCCGGTGCTGATGCTCCAGTTCCCGCCGCTCTCGCACTGGGCGACGGCGTCCCAGGTCGAGGCGGTAGCGGCGGAGGCCGAGGTGGCCGTGACGAGGCCGGCCACCGGCAGGGCCGCGACGGCGGCGCCCGCGATGACCGCCATCCGAACGCGGTGACGCTTGGCGGTGGCGGTGGTGTCGGTGGCAGCGGCGGTCTCGTGACGGGGATTCATACAGGTCCTCTCGACAAGTCCCGGGCGGGCATGCGGAACCAGGCCCGGGACATGGGCCGGCGGTCTTTTGCTCACCTCACTCGACGGGCGGCCGGACACGTGTCGGACGTGCCGTGCCGCCCCGGTCACCTCCGCACGCCGACGGCCTGTTCGAGCCGGCCTCGTCGGCGGGCACCGCCCTCGCGCCGCGGGTCAGTCGGCGGGCAGTGCGTCGGGGTGAACCCGGGTGGCGCTCGTTGCGCCGCCAATGAAGCTAGGGGGCATCACCCGGACGCAGCAAGCAATTCTTGGACCTCGCAGGTCAGTTGACTGTTACCGGCGGTATCGATCAAGAAGTTGCGCCCGATTTGAAAGCTTTTGACCGTATTTTCAAGATCAAATGGTCAATTTTCGTGCCCTCGCTCACACCTATCCCTCCGAGAAAGCTGACACACCATCCACGCGGAGGAATCGCCGACTGACGCACCGTCACCATCGGAGCCGGAGTTCCCGGTTCCATTCGGCCGACGAGTGGCATCCGTCACGCTCGACACGGAGAGCGAGCGGAAAATGACCGTCAGTTACGGCCGTCGAGCTCCGCATCCCGTGCCAGCAGCGCCGCCTGGACCCGGTTCTCGCAGCCCAGCTTGGCCAGGATCCGGCTGACGTAGGTCTTCACCGTCGCCTCGCTCATGTGGATCCGCGCCCCCGCGTCGGCGTTGGACAGACCCTCTCCGAGCAGCGCCAACACCTGCAGCTCACGCGGGGTGAGCACCTCCAGCCGGCGCCGCGCCGCCACCGCGCGGGCGGCCAGCGAGGCGCTGCGCCCCGAGGCCAGCGAGTCGACGATGTGCCGGGTCGCGGCCGGGGAGAGGAAGGCGTTCCCGCCCGCCGCCGCCCGGACGGCCTGGATCAGCTCGTTCGGCGCGGTGTCCTTGAGCAGGAAGCCGGCACCGCCCTCGGACACGGCGCGCAGGACGTTCTCGCGCTCCCCGAAGGTGGTGAGGATCAGCGCCCGCGCGCCGGGGGCGACCTTCGCCAGTTCCCCGAGCGCCGTCAGCCCGTCCATCACCGGCATCTGAATGTCCAGCAGCACCACGTCCACCCGGTGCGCCCGCGCGAGCTCCAGCGCCTCGCGCCCGTCCGCGGCCTCCGCGACCACCTCGATGTCGTCCGCGGAGCCGAGGATCATCCTGATTCCGGCCCGGATCAGCGGCTCGTCGTCGGCGACGAGGACTCGGATCACGCTGGTCATTCCCCTCGAACGGTGCTTTTCGGCTGCGGCACCATCCTCACATCCCGGAGAGACCGCTCCGAACCACCCCGATCCGGACCGGCCCGCTCCGAAACCGGCCCGGCCCGCCCCACCGGAGCACCCGCCCGCGCACGGGGGCACTCAGCCCCGGGCGACGTACTCCTGTTTCTCCACCAACGCCCCGTCCCGGAAGCAGAATCGCGCCACGTGCTCCTCGTTCCAGCCGGCGCCGGGCGCACCGTTCAGGACATACCAGCGGCAGTGCGCGCCCGCCGGCACCTCGGGCCCCGTCCCCTTATAGGTGTCGGTGAAGAAGTCGTTGCCGCGCGGCAGCGTCTGCAGCACCTCGGCCTCGGTGGTGCCGACCCTGATCTGGTCGTACATCGGTTTCTGCAGGGTCGCGTCGTTGGTGCCCTGGACGAAGGCGACCACGCCCCAGACCAGCAGGCCGAGCAGGATCACCACGACCACGACCACCCCGAGGGCGCAGCCGATCGCCGGGCTGCGCCGCCCGCGCTCCGGCTCCTCGACCGGCGGCAGCCCGTCCACCAGCCAGTCCTCGGCCCCGTCCGCCGCCGCGTCCTGCTCCGCCCCCTCGTACGGCAGCACACCCGCCAGCCGGAAGCCCTGCTCCGGCGTGGGCCCGGCGTGCACCATCCCGCCGACCAGCCGGGCGCGCTCCCGCAGGCCGGCCAGCCCCTGGCCGCCGCTCACCGCCGCGCCCGCGCCGACGCGTGCCCCCACGAGCTCCGGCGCGCGGGCGTTGGTCACCTCCACCACCAGCGCGTCCGGCTCGTACCGCAGCGCGACGCCGATCGGCGCGCCGGGCGCGTGCTTGTGGGCGTTGGTGAGCGCCTCCTGCACGATCCGGTACGCCGCGTGGTCGACGGCGGCCGACAGCGGACGCCGCTCGCCCTCCAGGGTGAAGTCGATCCGCGCCCCGGCCGACCGGGAGGACTCCACCAGCCCCTCGACCCCGTCCACCCCGCCACGGGCCGGCGCCCCGGCGGCGGCCGTCCCGACGGTGGGCGGCAGCGCCGTCGACTCGTCGTGCAGCACCCCGACCACCTCGCGCAGCTCGCGCATCGCCGCGACCGCCGCCTGGCGCAGCACCCCGACCGCCTCGCGCTGCCGGTCGGTGAGCGTGCGGTCCACCTCCAGCGCGCCCGAGTGCACCGAGATCAGCGCCAGCTGGTGGCCCAGGCTGTCGTGCATGTCCTGGGCGATCCGGTGCCGCTCGCGCAGCCGCGCCTGGTGCACCACCATGACCCGCTCGCGCAGCAGCTGCTCGTTGCGCTCGCGCAGCGCGTCCAGCAGGGCACGGCGCTGCGCCCGGTAGCGGCCGTAGAGCGCCGGCAGCACGGCGGACACCAGGAAGAAGCCGAGCGACAGCGACAGGACGACCTTCGGCGAGAGCGAGGCGACGTCCTTCACCACGCCCGTCACCGTGAACAGCACCCAGCCCACGACGAAGGCGCCGACCAGCGACCAGACCCGGCGGATCCGCGCGCCGGCCGTCCAGCCCGCGCACACCAGCATCGGCATCGGCCCGACCGCCCAGCCGGCCAGCGCCGCGGTGGTGAGCAGCACGGTGGCCGGCAGGCCCTTGCGCAGGACGAACAGCACCGCGACGGCGAGACCGAGGGGCAGCGCCAGGCCGCTGTTGGAGAGCAGCTCCAACAGCGCGGCGAAACCGCCCATCAGCAGGGCGAGCACCGCCTCGCCCACCACCCGCCGGGGTCGCCAGGGCCCCGGCAGAGCCGTCCGTACCGCCGTGTTCCAGGCCCGCGCGATCGCTTCCACCCGTCGAGGCTATCGGTCCGGCCGCGGCGCCCGCCGTCCTCCTTCGTCTCCGCCCCGCGACGACGAAAGTCGCCTGGTCACGGCCTGCGGTCGCCCGGCTGTGGGCGGCATCAGCCGAAGGCCGTGAGCAGCAGCGCCACGTCGTCCACCCGGTGGGTCGAGCCGACCTCGCGCAGCAGCCGCTCGGCCGCCTGCTCCAGTCCCTCCCCGGCCGCGGCCCGGGCCAGCGCGGCCCGCAGTCGGTCCACGCCCTGGTCGATCGCCACCGCCGGGTCCTCCACCAGCCCGTCGGTGTAGAGGGCGAGCACGGCGCCGCTGCCCAGCCGCAGGTCGCTGACCGGGTAGTCGGCCCGCTCGACCACCCCGAGCAGCGGCCCGCCCGGGACGTACAGCGCCTCGGCCCGCCCGCCGGGGTGGCGCAGCACCGGCGGGAGGTGCCCGGCCCTGGCGATCCGGGCAAGGCCGGCGGCCGGGGTGAGCCGGACGAGGCAGCAGCTGGCGAGCAGCCCGGGGTCGAGGTCGAGCAGCAGCCGGTTGGTGCGGGCGAGCACCTCGTCGGGCGGGTCGCCGCCGGTGGCGAAGGCGCGCACGGCGCTGCGCAGCTGCCCCATGGTGGCGGCCGCGCCGACGCTGTGGCCCTCGACGTCGCCGATCACCAGGGTGACGTCCGGGCCGGTGACGATCGCGTCGTACCAGTCGCCGCCGATCTCCATGCCCTGGGTGCCGGGCAGGTAGCGGGCGGTGATCCGGATGCCGGGCACCTCGGGCAGCCGGTGCGGCAGCAGCGCCTGCTGCAGGCCGCGGGCCAGGGCGAACTCGGCGTCGTACAGCCGGGCGCGTTCCAGGGCCTGGGCGATGAAGCCGCCGAGCGCGGTGAGCAGTCCGCGCTCCTCGACGGTGAAGGGGCGCGGGTGCTCGAAGCCGATGATGCAGCTGCCGACCGGACGGCCGGAGGCGATGAGCGGCAGGAAGGCCCAGGCGCCCATCTCGTCCAGGGCGAGGCCGGGGTAGGTGGCGGCGAGTTCGCGCACCGACTCGAAGAAGATCGGGGTGCCGGTGCTGAGCGTCTCCGAGCCGGGCACCCGGGCGTCGATCGACAGGCCCTCGAAGGCGTCCAGGAAGCCGGCCGGGTAGCCGGTCTGCAGGAGCAGGTGCAGGCGCTGCTCGCGCACCGCGTAGATGGCGAGCTCCTGGCCGCCGCAGGCCGGCAGGATCTCCTCGGCCACCGCCCGGCACACGTCCCGGACGGTGACCGCCTCGGTGAGCGCGCTGGCCAGCTGCAGCAGGTGGTGGGTGCCGCTGACACTGCCGCCCACCCCGGTGCGGGTGGCGGGCGGCGGGGTGGCGAGCGGCTCGGCGGCGCCCGGCGGCGCCTCGGCCGCGACCACCCGGCCGGTGACGCCGTGCGCGTCCGGGTAGAGCGAGAAGGCGAGCCAGCCGTCCGGCGGGCGGGCGGCCAGGAAGGCGGTGGGCTGCTGGGAGAACAGGGCGGCGCGGTAGCGGTTCTCGTAGAAGGGGTCGGCGAGCCAGGGCAGCACGTCCCAGGGGTGGTGGCCGAGCAGGTCCTCACGGCGGGCCCGGAGCAGCGGCTCGACGGCGCGGTTGGCGTAGCCGATCCGGCCGTCCGGGTCGAGCGAGAACACGCCCTCGTGCAGCCGCTCGACGGCGGCCGCGGCGGCGGTCAGGGACCGCACGTCCAGCACCGCGCCGACCAGATGGGTCCGGTCGTCGGAGATCGCCACGGGCACCCGGGCCCACAGTTCCACCGGGTACGGCAGGCCGTCCCGCCCGAGCACCCGGACGCGGGCGGCCAGCACCTCGCCGTGCTCCAGCGCGGCGCGGGCGGCGGCCCGGAACTCCGGCAGGTCGCCGGGCGCGATCCGGTGGTTCAGCGCGGCCACCGTGCCGTCGAACTCGCCCGGCCCGAAGCCGAAGATCTCCCGGAAGCGGTCGTCGGCGGCGACCACCCCGGTGGCCACGTCCCAGTCGAACAGCCCGACCCGGGTGGTCGGCACCGTCGAGGACGGCGGCTCCACCACGGCCACCTCGCCGCCCGGCTCCACGGACTGCCCGGGTTCCGCCGACTCGGCCAGCTCCCGGCCGAGTCGGTCCGCCACCTCGGCGAGCTGCCGCGCGGCCGGCTCCGGCAGCCCGTCGTCCGAGGCGGGCCACAGCCCGCTCAGCACCCCGAACCGCTCCTCGCCGCACCCCACCGGCACGCACGCGGAGGCGAAGTCGTACGGCAGGCCGACCGCGAGCTGCGGGAAGCGCCGCATGGTGTCCTCGGTGTCGGTCAGGGTGATCACGTGCCCGGTCCGGAAGCAGACCGCGACCGGCAGCGGCCCCGCGGCGGCCACCCGCCGGAACGGGCTCATCACCGTCAGCGGCACGCCCGCGATCGTGCGCAGCACCAGCGACCGGCGGTCCCGCGAGCGCAGGTACACCAGCGCCCCGTACGCCCCGGTGGTGCCGAGCACCCGGCGCACCGCCTCGGCGAACAGCTCGTCCCGCCGCTGCTCCGCGTGCCGGGCCAGGGCCCGGGCGGACCCCGCGGCCAACCGGGCCGGCTCCGCGCCGGCCCCGGCCTCCGGCGGCCGGTCCTGACCGGTCCACGCACCAGGGGCCCCACCGGTCGCGTGCGGATGGCACATGCTCTTTTGCTACGCCCGGCCCGGAACGGTGTCAAGGCGAGCGCCCACCGGCCCCGAGCTGCCCCGGGGCCCGGCCTGCCCCAGCATGGACGGCATGCCGAGCGAATCCCGCCGCACCACCGTGGTCAACCTCAAGGGCCACCGCGACGACCCCGGGTACGAGGACGTCGTCTACGTCGGCCGTGCCATGCACCGCGGCGGCTGGCACCTGGCCGAGTCCCCGCTGCACTGCCCGTACCGCCCCGGGCCCGACCTCACCCGCGAGGAGATGGTCGTCAAGTACCGCGACTTCCTACTCGCCAGCCCCGAGCTGCTCGCCCTCGTCCCGCCCCTGCGCGGCCACCGCCTCGGCTGCTGGTGCGCCCCGCTCCCCTGCCACGCCGACGTCCTCGCCGACCTGGCGGACCACCCGCGGAAGAGGCACTGACACCGGAGGACAGGCCCCGGTTCGGTCGGCGGCCCGTCGACCGTTTCCTGTTCGATATTCTCCGGGCGGGTGGCGGCGCGAGGCCGCCGGGTGGGGAAGTGGGAGCCGCATGCAGTCGCCGTCGTCCGAGAAGTCCGCACACGGAACGTCGTGGCAGTGGGACGGGGAAACGGCGGGCGGCGAGGCCTCCGCGGACGTGGTCGCGGGCGGTGGGGAGCGTCTGCGGCCCAGCCGGCGCGGGCTGCTGTTCGGGGCCGGGGTGCTCGCGGCGGGCGGGGCCGCCTGGGCGCTCGGCCGTTCGGGTGGCGGCCGGGTGCTCCCGTCGCCGGGGCCGAGCAGGCCGCAGCCGACCGCGCTGTCCGGGCCGACGCCGCTCTGGACCTACCGCGGCCCGGACGCGATGACCCCCGAGCGGCTCACCGACCCGCCGCGCCGGCCCGTCTACCTCTCCAGGAACGGCCTGCAGGTCCTCGACCCCGACCGGGGCACCGCCGGCCGGCTGCTGGTCTTCGATCCGCCGACCGCCCGCAACTGGCCCAGCGACAGCGACATGCTCGGCAAGGTGGTGTTCGGGCCCGAGCACCTCTTCACCACCTACCAGGGCCACGCCGAGGCCCGGCACTTCACCGACCCCGCCGCCGACTGGAGCCTGCCGCTGCCCGACGAGCTCCAGGGCCAGACCCGGCTCGCCGGCTACGACCGCGGCATCCTCTTCGGCTACTCGTGGGGCCGCCCGCGGGCCGACGGCACCCCGCCGCAGAGCCACCTCTTCGCGCTGCGGGTCGCCGACCGCTCCGTGCTCTGGTCCGTCCGCACCGAGCAGTCGGAACAGCCCGTCACCCCCACGACCGACTTCAAGCACCCCCTCCTGGTCTGCGTCCGCTTCCTCGGCGGCCGCACCGAGCTGGCGGCCCGGGACGCCGCCACCGGCCGCGAGCTGTGGACCGTCCCCGGCGAGGAGGACCTGCGCTGGTGCGTCACCGGCGCCGAGCGGATCTACGTCCCCGACGGCAGCGGCGGCGTGCGCATGCTGCTCCCCACCGGCGAGACGGGCTGGACCCACTCCCCCGCCCGGGGTGAGTCCTGGCGGGCCCTGCCGCCGGTGGAGCACGGCCCGCAGCTGATCATCCCGCGCGACCAGGGCACCGTCACCGCCCACGACACGTGGTCCGGCGGACAGACCTGGTCCTGCCGGCTGCCGTTCCCGCTGGACCGCCGCAACCGTCCGCTGGTCGCCGAGAACACGCTGTTCGTCCCGGGCACCGCGACCGGCGGGGTCAGCGCGGTCGACACCACGGCCGGCGAGCTGGAGTGGACCTTCCACGACTCGGGCCCGGGCAAGGACGTCTGGACCGTCGCCGCCGACAAGGACCTCCTCTACGCCGGCCACGACGACATCCTGCACGCCCTCCCGCTGCGCTGAGCACCGAGCGCCCCCGAGGAGACGGCACGACACGGCAGGACCTCACGACACGGCAGGATGGCCCGATGCAGGTACGCCCGATCTCCCCCGACAACCTGGCCGAGCTGCTCGCCGACCGCATCGCCGCCCTGCCCGACGCCCGCGGCCGGCGCCTGCGGGTGGCCGTGGACGGTGCGGCGGCCGCCCGCCCCGAGGCGCTCGCGGACGCCCTGGTGGAGCCACTGCGGCTGCGCGGCCATCCGACGCTGCGGGTCTCGGCCGCCGGCTTCCTGCGCCCGGCCTCGATCCGGCTGGAGTACGGCCACCACGACGCGGACGCCTTCCACGACCTCTGGCTGGACGACGGCGCCCTGGCGCGCGAGGTGCTCGACCCGCTGGAGCCGGGCGGCAGCGGCCGCGTGCTGCCCTCGCTGCGCGACCCGGTCACCGACCGCTCGACCCGCGCCCCGTACACCGAACTCCCGCCCGGCGGCGTGCTGTTGCTGGACGGCGCCCTGCTGCTCGGCCGCTGGCTGCCACTGGAGCTGACCGTCCACCTCTCGCTCAGCCCGGCCGCGCTGGCCCGCCGCACCCCGGCCGACCAGCAGTGGACGCTGCCCGCCTTCGCCCGCTACGAGGCGGAGACCGGGCCCGCCACGGCGGCCGACCTCACCGTCCGGGTGGACGACCCCCGCCACCCCGCACTGGTCGAGCCGTCGTGATCTCCGGGGCCGGGCCGCGCTGGCAGTACGGGCACCAGAACACCGCCCGGTCGCGCGGCGGCGAGCCCTGGCGCCCGGCGGCCACCGGGGTGACGCAGCGCGGGCAGGGCCGGCCGGCCCGGCCGTAGACCCAGTGCTGGTAGCCGGGCCTGGTGTCACCGGTGGTGATGTGGCCGGGGCGCAGCTTGTTGGCCTCCAGCATCTGCCGGGCGCGCTCCACCAGCCGGTCGGGGTGCGGGAGTTCACCGACCTCGGTCCACGGCGTCACGCCCGCGACGAAGCACAGCTCGTTCGCGTAGACGTTGCCGATCCCGGCGAGGTTGCGCTGGTCGAGCAGGGCCTCGACGACCGGGCGGCCGGGGCGGGCGAGGAGCCGGCGGACGGCCTCGACCGGGTCCCAGTCGGGGCCGAGCAGGTCGGGGCCGAGGTGGCCGACGATCCGCCGCTCCTCGGTGGTGCGCAGCAGTTCGACGACGGGCAGCCGGTAGCCGACGGCGGTGCCCCGGTCGGTGCCGAGGACCGCGCGGATCTCCCGGTCGGGGCCGCCGCTCCACCGCTCGCCGGGGCGGTAGAGCACCCAGCGGCCGTCCATCCTCAGGTGGGTGTGCAGGGTGAGGCCGCCCTCGAAGCGGGCGAGCAGGTGCTTGCCGCGCGGGGCGACCTCCAGCACCCGGCGGCCGGTGAGGTCGGCGGTGGCGTGCGCGGGCACCCGCAGGTCGGCGCTGGTCAGCGGCTGCCCGGCGAGGACCTCGTGCAAGCGGGCCGCCACGCGGTAGACGGAGTCACCTTCTGGCATGTCTCCATTCTGGTCCGCGTGGCGGCCCGGCGGGTCACCGCCCCCGCCCGCCCTACTCCGACCGCTCCGCGTCTCCGTGGGCCTCGCGCACGACGACCACCGGGCAGGGCGCGTGCTCGGTGAGGTGGCGGCTGACCGAGCCGAGCAGCACGCCGGAGAAGCCGCCCAGGCCGCGGCTGCCGACGACGAGCAGCGCGGCACCCTTGGCCGCTTCCAACAGCGCCCGGGCGGCGTTGCCGGGCATCACGCTCTCGGTGATCCGCACGCCCGCGTCGTCACCGGCCACCTTGGTGATGGTGTCGCTGAGGGTCTTGCCGGCGATCTCCTCGGGGTTGAAGGTCTCGACGGTCGGCACGCCCTGTCCGGCCCAGCCGTAGAAGGCCGGGTACTCCCAGGCGGCGATGGCGTGGATCGTCCCGCCGACGGCCCGCGCGTAGTCGATCGCCCAGCTCAGCGCCTGCTCCGAGGCGGGCGAGCCGTCCACGCCGACGACGATCCGGGGATTGGCACTCATGCCCTTGCTCCTTCGGTTGCTCCTGATCGGTCCCGACCCTCCGAACATAGATCAAATCGGACAAACGGTCGGTATCTGCCACGCCGCAAGCGGCCCGCCGCATTCAATTCCAGTGCGGGCGCCCGCCGGCGCCTGGGAGGGTGCCGGGAGATCGCCCGGCCGTCCGGTCGAGGGCCTCCGCCGCCCCGGAGTGCCGGGCGTACGGTTTCCGCGCCTCCGGCGCCGGACCCCGCCCGCCTCACCGCCTTCCGCCGCGACCTCAACGGCGGTAGGCGGCCCAGGAGTTGGCCATCCGGCGGACCTGCCCCGGGGTGAACATGGTCATGCAGGAGTCGTAGCTGTAGTCCATGAAGTTGTGGATCGGGTCCAGCCCCGGGCCGGAGCAGGTGTCGCGGCCCTCGGGGCAGCCGGAGGCGGCGATGCGCTCGGGCGGGGTGTCGTCCACGTAGTCGCCGGGGGCCCGGCAGCCGCTCTGGAAGGTGTGGAAGAGGCCGAACCAGTGGCCGATCTCGTGGGTCGCCGTGTCGCCCTCGTCGTAGTGGGTGGCGGCGCCGCCGGGCAGGGAGGCGTCGAGGACCACCACGCCGTCGTCGGTCGGGTTCGTCCGGTACGCGTTCGGGAAGGTCGACCAGCCGAGCAGGGAGTCACCGAGCCGGGCGCTGTAGAGGTTGAGGGTGCCCTGGTCACCCTTGCGCAGGGCGGTCTTCATCGCCTGCTCGGCCGGCGAGCCCGGGGTCATGCCGGTGTACCAGGAGGCGTTGTCGGTCCAGTCGGTGGCGACCAGCTGGAAGTGGAACGGGCTCGCGGTGTTGCCCTCGCCCTGGCCGCCGTAGCTCTCGTTGAGGTGGTCGATCTGGCCGGTGACGGCGGCCTGGTCCAACCGTCCGGCGTCGCCGTCGTGGATCACGTGGAAGTAGACCGGAACGGTCGTCGGGGCGCCGACCCGGAGCCGGCCGGTGCCCAGTCCGGCGAGCCGCCGGTCGAGGTCGGCCTGCATCGCCCGGGCCTTCCCGGGGCTCACCTCGTTCGGGTCCCGGACCGCCCGGCTGCCGGCCGGCCGACGGTCGGCCCCACCGGTCGCACCGTCGCCGGTCTCACCGGCGTCGGTCACACCGTCGCCGATCGCACCGTCGCCGGTCACGCCGGCACCGGTCGCACCGGCGCCGGCGTCCGCGCACTCGACGGCCGGAGCGGCGGCCTCCCCGGCCGGGGCGCGGTGCGCGGCCGGTGCGGCGAACTGGCTCAGGCCGGCCGCCGCGACCAGGGCGGCGGCGCAGGGGAACAGGCGGGGGGCACGCGGGCGCACCCGGGAGGTACGGCGCATCAGCGCTCCTGACGGGGGGAGTTGACGGAGTCTCGCCCGCTCCCGGGGCCTGCTCCGGCCGGCCCGCCGGTGCCCGGCGCGGACTCGCCGAGACTACGACGCGGTGAAGTCGATCTCCCGCAGGGCGCGCGCGGCGGCCCGGTCGAGTACCACGGCCGACGCACAGCCGTCCGGCAGTCGTCCGGCCCCCAGGATCAGGTGGCGCAGCCGGGCGATGGCGGCCCGGTTCCGGGCGAAGGCGTAGCGCGAGACGCCGCGTGCGCGTCGCCGCTGCCCGTCCAGCGCCTCGGCCGGGTCGGCGTCGAGCAGCAGCAGGTGCACCCGGCGGCCCTGCCGGGCGGCGGCGCGGACCAGCCAGGCCCGCACCCACGGCTGGGTGCCGCAGTCGTGCACCGCGAGCGGCCCGCCGTCCAGCACGGCCCGGCGCAGCCGCCGGTAGTGGGCGAGCCGGGCCAGCGGGCGGTAGAGCGCGTACGGCAGACGGGCGGGCAGCCGGGCCGCGTACTCCTCGCGGACCAGCTGGGAGTCGATCAGCGGGGCGCGCACGCAGCGGCGCATCAGGGTGCTCTTGCCGCTGCCGGGCAGGCCGGTGACGACCAGCAGGTCCCCGGCGGGGTAGCGCAGGGCGACTGGCCCCGGCCCGCGCAGTTCGTGCCGGACGGGCGGCTCGTGCGGGCCGTGCGACGGAGGCAGGACCACCCGCTCGTCGGCGCTGCGCGGCGGCACCCTCGGCACCGCCTCCGTCCGCACCGTTCTCGTCCCGCTCACCCGGTCTCCCCCCGCCGTTCCCCGTCCAAGGAGCATGGCGCATACCCAAGAACGAGTAAAGGGCGGAGGTCGGCGCCGGTACGGCCGGCCCGGAACGGTCCGGGCCGGCGGTGTCCGGGCCGGGCCGGGGTGTCCGGGCCGGGGTGTCCCGGGTCGGCGGTTTCCGGGCCGGGCGGTGGGTGTCAGCCCAGCTGCGGGGCGATCCGGGCGGCGATCAGCTCCAGGTGGTCGAGGTCGTCGAGGTCGAGGATCTGGAGGTAGACCCGCTCGCAGCCGATCGCCGCGTACCGGCCGAGCTTCTCGACCACCTCGTCCGGGGTGCCGGCCAGGCCGTTCTCCCTGAGCTCGTCGGCCTCGCGGCCGATCGCCGCGGCCCGGCGGGCGACCTCGGCGTCGTCGCGGCCGACGCAGGCCACCAGGGCGGCGGAGTAGACGAGGTCGTCGGCCGGGCGCCCGGCCTCCTCGGCCGCGGCGCGGACCCGGCCGAACTGGGCGGCGGTGTCCTCCACCGAGGCGAACGGCAGGTTGAACTCGTCGGCGAAGCGGGCGGCCAGGGCCGGCGTCCGCCTGGGCCCGTGGCCGCCGACCAGCACCGGGACGTGCTCCTGGGCGGGCTTGGGCAGCGCCGGCGAGTCGGTCAGCGTGTAGTACTCGCCGGCGAAGTCGAAGGTGTCGCCGAGCTTGGTGCGCCACAGCCCGGTGATGATCGCCAGCTGCTCCTCCAGGCGCCCGAACTTCTCCTTCGGGAAGGGGATGCCGTACGCGGTGTGCTCGGCCTCGTACCAGCCGGCGCCGAGGCCGAACTCGACCCGGCCGCCGCTCATCGCGTCCACCTGGGCGACCTGGATCGCGGTGACGCCCGGCAGCCGGAAGGTGGCGGCGGTCATCAGGGTGCCCAGGCGGATGGTGCTGGTGTCGCGGGCGAGCCCGGCCAGGGTGATCCAGGCGTCGGTGGGCCCGGGCAGGCCGTCGACGTCGCCCATCTTCAGGTAGTGGTCGGAGCGGAAGAAGGCGCTGAAGGCACCGAGCTCCTCGGCGGTGCGGGCGACCTTGAGGAGGGTGTCGTAGCTCGCACCCTGCTGGGGTTCGGTGAAGACGCGGAGATCCATGCCGGCCATTCTGGTACGGAGCCCCCGGTGATCGGCAGAGCGGATCCGGCGGACCACGGAACGTATCCGGCCCGGCCGGACGGGCGCGGGCGGGGAGCCGGGGCGGGATGCTCCCGGGGTGGCCAAGGTCTCAGCACGGAACCGTCACGGCCGTCCGTTCCCGCTCCGGGGCTCGCCTACCGTGGACGGATGTTCGCCACCTCCGACGATTCCTTCCGGCGCTCCCCCGACGAGCCGGCCGGCTGTCCGCTGCCCGGCATCGTGACCGCCTTCACGCCCCGGCTCGCCGAGTTCGCCTTCGAGCCCGGCTTCGTCGCGGCGGTCGACCAGCACGTGGCGATGCTGCGGGAGCTGCTGTACGCGCAGGGACCGGAGCTCGCGCCCCGGCCCCTGGACCGTGAGGAGTTGTCGGACTACGCGCTGGGCTTCGTGGACGCGCTCGCCGAGATCGGCTGGCGGGAGCCGGTCGGCCACGACTACGCCGTGCTCCGGCTCACCGCGATCTGCTGGCTGGTGCGCGAGCAGGGCCTGCTGGAGGTCTGACTCCCGGCAGGCCCCGCCCGGCCGCCGCTCCGGCGGACTACCGGTCCTGGTCGCCCTCGATGCCGGGCGCGGGCGGGGTGCCCGGGCCGGTCTGGGTGGTCGGCCGGATCGGCTGGTTGGACAACGCGTCGGAGCGGCCGGCCTGGTAGGCGCTGCCGCGCAGCCGGGCGGTCTCCCGCTCGGCGCCGTCCAGCCACCGCTCCCAGCGCTGGCGCATCGGCAGGATCAGGCCGCCGCCGAAGCCGACCACCAGGATGCCGGTGATGGTGGCGAGCACGGCGATCAGCACCGGGGTGGTGATCGCCGTGGCGATCCCGACCTGGCCCAGCGCGGCGATCACGCCGAGGCCGACGATGAACGCCCAGACCGCGGTGGCGACCACCTTGCCGTACGAGGCACCGGACAGCGAGCTGCCCACGATGTCGCGCACGCCGTTGGCGATGGCCATCGCGACCACCAGGATCACGACGGCGACGATGGCCCTGGGCAGCCAGGCGACGATGCTGTGGATCATCACGCTGATCGGGTTCGGACCGAAGACCCCGAACGCCAGCTGCAGGGCCATCAGCAGGACGATGTAGTAGACGACCTTGCAGACGATGCCGGTCATGTCGTACTTGGAGCCGGACAGGTGGGCGGCCATCCCCGACCGCTCGGCGACCCGTTCCGAGCCGAGCCTGCGCATCACCCGGTCGAGGAGCTTGGCGATCGCCTTGGCCACGATCCAGCCGATGGCGAGGATCGCCAGGAAGGCGATGAACTGCGGGATGAACTTGGCGATCTTGGACCAGGCCTCGGTGAAGCCCGACCCGAAGTCGACGGACAGAGCGAGCTGCTGAGCCACGGAGTCCTCCACTCGGTGACGCGGCGCCACGAGCGGGCGCTGCCGACCCCCCACCTTCGTGGATAGCAGGCGCCCGCTCCGGCCGCTCGCGCCCGGTGTCCGGGCTGGTTCCCTCGGGTGAACCGTCCAGCCGTCCGCCCGCGTACAGTGGCGGTCCGGGGGGACGGGCCACGGGGCGGGACGGACGGGACGGTGCGGCAGTGAGCGGTACGACGACGGAGCGCGCGGCGGGCCACCGGGCGCTGCACTGGCGGGTCCGACCGGAGACGGCCCGGGCGGCCGTCCTGGTGCTGCACGGCGGCGAGGAGCACAACTTCGCCCCGCCCGGGCGCCTCAACCTCCCGCTGGTGCGGATGCGCGGCTTCCTGCGCGGGCTCACCCGGGCGACCGCGGACGCCGGCGTCGCCATCGGGACCGTCCGCTACCGCCACCGCGGCTGGAACGGCCAACGGGCCGACGCCGCGCGGGACGCCACCGCCGCGCTCGACGAACTGACCGCGGTGCTCGGGCCGGTGCCGACGGTGCTGGTCGGCCACTCGATGGGCGGGCGCGCCGCGCTCCAGGCCGGCGGGCACCCGTCCGTCACCGGCCTGATCGCCCTCGCCCCCTGGTGCCTGGCCGAGGACCCGTGCGACCAGCTCGCCGGCCGGGACGTGCTGATGCTGCACGGCGACCGCGACACCGTCACCGCGCCCGCCGACACCCACGCCTTCGCCGCCCGCAGCCGCGCCGCGGGCGCCCGGGTCTGCGGCTACACCGTCACCGGCAGCGGCCACGCCATGCTCCAGCGCATTCCCGACTGGCACCGCGCCACCACCCGCCTCACCACCGCCCTCCTCGGCCTCCACCCGCTCCCCGCCGAGACCTCCTCCGCCCTCGCCCTCCCGCCCGCCTCCCGCGAGGCCCTCACCCTCCCCCTCCCGCCCCAGCCCCGCCGCGCCCCGGCCCACCCGGCGAGCCCCTGACGGGGCGCCCGCCCGCCCCGCACCCTCAGGCCCGGCGCAGCGCCCGCCACGTCACCACCGCACCGGTCGTGCTCGTGGCCGCGGTGGCGGTGAGCACCGCGCAGCCGGTGCCGAGGCCGGGCACCGGCGGCCCGGTGACCAGCCGGCCCCGGCCCGGCCCCCGCTCCCCGTGCGGTTCTCGTGCAGCACCTCCAGCGGCGCGACGCGGGTGGCCGGGCGGCTCGCGACCCAGGCGCCGAGCACGCTGACGCCGATGCCGGTCCCGGCGGCGGCGAGCAGCGGCCAGGCCGTCACCCGGAGAGCGAGCCCCGGCGGGGCGACGTCGAGGCACAGCAGGTCGTCCCGCAGCAGGTCGTCCCACAGCAGCGGGGCGGCCGCGGGGCCGGCGAGGCACCCGGCCGCCGAGCCCAGCAGGCCGACCGGCGCGGCCTCGCCGAGGACGATCCGCCGCAGCCGGCCCGGGGTGGCGCCGACGGCGCGCAGCAGGCCGGGTTCACGCCGCCGGCCGGTGACGCGCACGAGCACCGAGGCGACCACGAAGCCGGTGGTGAACAGGCCGGGGGTGGCCAGTGCGGCGATCAGCCGGGTGCCGAGGAAGCGCCGGTGCTCGACGTGTCGGGGCTGGAGCGCGGCGCGGCCGTCACCGGTGACCACGGTCGCCCGGTCGCCGACGGCCCCGGCCACGTCGGCGGGTGCCGGCGGTGCTGCGCTGCTTCGGAGCGTGAGGGGGCGGGTCTACTGGAGGGCGTGCCAGAGGGCGGCGGCGAAGACGGCGGTGACCCAGGTCCAGAGGACGGACAGGGCGAGGTGGGCGGCGGTGCGCAGGCGGTCGCCGCGCCACAACCGGGGGGAGAAGTAGGCGAATTCGAAGAGCCAGCGGGTGCCCCAGAAGAGGGTCTGGCCGGCCAGCAGGGCGGCGCCGAGCCGGCCGCCGGCGAGCAGGTCGGGGGCCAGGCAGAGCGGGAGCAGGCCGAGCAGGGCGCAGGCGAGGCCGATGAAGAAGACGTGGGCGTAGGAGACCTGGCGGGTCAGCAGGGTGGTGCCGGACAGGTCGGCGGGCCAGTCGATGGCGCGGGGCAGTGCCGCGTGGACCAGGCCGACGGTCACGAGGGCGGCGCCGACCAGGCGCAACTGGGCTTCCAGGGTAGTCAGTTCGGGCACGGCTCGGGCTTCCGGAAGGCGAAGGCGGTGACCAGGCCGGCGATCCGGCGTTCGGCGGCCGGGTGAAGGCCCGCCTCGGCGGCGTGGCGCAGCCAGGTGGCGCGGGGCAGGAAGTGCCAGGCGCCGGGGCCGTAGACGGCGGTGTTGGCCGCGTCCCGCAGGTGCTCGACCAGCAGCAGGGTGCCGCCGGGGCGCAGGGCGCGGGCGGCCTCGGTGAACAGGGCGGTGCGGTCGGCGGGCCGGCGCAGTTCGTGGGCGGCGAAGACGGCGAACACGGTGTCCAGTTCGCCGGTTCCGGCGGGCAGGGCGTCCGGGCGGGCCGGGATGCCGCCGGGGGCGGGCGGGGCGTGACGGCGGGCGCGGCGGATCGAGCCGCTCGACGTCAGCGCCGGGTCGTACAGGTCGGCGACCCGCCTGGGGGCGGTGGGGTGGCGCTCGGCGATCGGCCGGCTGGCCTCGTCCAGGCCGGTGCTGACCACCAGGTGGTCGCCGGGGCCGTCGGGCAGCAGGGCGGGCAGCCAGTCGTAGCGGTGGAGTTCGGAGCGGTCGTAGACGCACCAGGTGGCGAGGGTGCTGACGGCGAGGTACCCGGCGGCGGTGGCCGCGGCCGTCCGGGCGAGGGCGGCGGCGGGGCCGGGCAGTCGGCGGGCCAGCGCGCCGCCGGCGGCGGCGGCGGTGAGCGCTCCGGCCGCGTACATCGGCCAGTTGTAGCGGACGACTTCGCGCACGCCGGACGGGCGCGGGCCGGCGAGCCCGGCGGTGGCCGGGCAGAGGGCGGCCTGGCAGGCGGCGAACCGGCCGAGGCCGTACGGGCGTCGGCTGCTGGGGCGTCGGTCATCGGGGTGTCGGTCGTCCGGGCGGGAGCCGGTCGGGGCGGGGGCGGTCATCGGGCGGCTCCGGTGAGGGTGCGGCGCTCTCCGGCGTGCCAGCCGTAGTCGAGGCCGGCGACGTGGAAGGCGTTGGCGAGCACCGGCCGGCTGCCGGCCAGCGGGCCGTGGTCGAAGAAGGTGAGCCGGGGCACCTCGACCGCCACCGGGGCCGGGTCCCAGTGGGCGCGGGTGGCCTTGACCACGATCATCGAGCGGGTCTGCGGCTCGTACTCGAAGGTGTAGGGCAGCGGCCCGGCGAAGCGGCGCGCGGCGCGGGCGTCCGCGAAGGGGCTGCCCGGCGGGAGGGCGGCGGGGGCGCTGCCGAGGTCGGCGCGCACGTGCAGGTCGGCGCGGCCGTCGCCGCTGAGCACCTTGAACTCCAGGGTGCCGTCGGCCACCCGGGTGCCGATCCGGGCGTGCCGGTAGTGGTAGCGGGAGAAGGCGTTGCCGCCGAGCGTCATCATCCGGCTGTCGGTGTCGGAGCGCAGGATGCGCAGGCCGCGCATGGTGCGGCCGCCGGGGGTCGGGAAGCGGGTGAAGACCCGGTAGCCGGTCAGGATGAAGTCCCGGCCGAGGCGGGCGGGCAGCGCGGCGGGGCGCAGCGCCCGGGTGTCCACGACGGCGGCGGCGACGAAGCCGTGCTCGGTGCCGTCGGGGTCGGTGTAGGTGTCGAGGGCGAGGCCGGGCGGCACCAGCGGGGCGAGCAGGTGGGGCGGCAGGGCGTAGGTGAGGACGAGCGAGTGCGCGAAGTGGGTGCGCATCGCGAAGGGGTGGCGTTGCAGCAGGTGTCGCACGGTCGACTCCGTGGTCTGGTACGGGGGTTCGGAGCGTGACGGGGCAGCACGGGACCGTCCTTCGCCGCAGGCCGCGGCGGGGGTGTTCTCGCGCTTCCTCATCATGGCGCACGACTTTGAACGCGTTCAAGTCGGGGGTGAGGTGTGGCGGGGTGGGGTGTGGCGGGGTGGGGTGTGGCGGGGTGGGGTCAGGCCGGGCCGTCCTCCGGGTCGGGGGCGGGGGCGGGGATCCGGCCGGCCAGCAGGGCGCGGCCGAGGGCGGTGGGCCGATGGGTGACGGAGCGGCCGGTGCGGTCCTTGGTGGTCAGCCCCGAGTCGGCCAGGACGGTGGCGTGCTCGCTCGCGGAGGCGGTGGAGATGTCCAGGTGGCCCGCCAGCTCCTTGGTGGAGCAGGGCCCGTGGGTGGCGATGGCCTCCAGGGCGGCGGCCCTGGTCCGGCCGAGCAGCGCGGTCAGGGTGCGACTGGGTGTCGGCTCGGGCTCGGCGCGCAGGGGACCACCGATCCGGGCGGGGTAGAGGAGCACCGGCTGCTGCGCCGGGTCCTCGAAGCGGGCGATGACGGGCCGGCGGGGGCCGAACACACAGGGCTGGAGCAGCAGTCCGCGGCCGTCCAGGCGCACGTCGTGCCGGCAGCCGCCGGCCAGCGGGAAGCTCAGCACCGGGCGGCGCCAGGACACCGCCGGGTGCAGCGAGCCGAGTACCCGGTCCGGCTCGGCGATCCGGCGCCGGCGCCCGTGCTCGGTGGTGACGATGGTCTCGATCTGCCGCCGGTACGGGTCGATCGCGCGGGTCTGGTAGTCGGCGGTGACGTTGCCCAGCAGCCTGCGGGCCCGGCGGTCGCCGGCCGCGACGCCACGGGCGAAGGCGCTCAACCGCCGCTCCCCGCCGACCGAGCGCAGGTGGTCGCGCAGCGGCGCCTCGGGCACCGCCGCGGTGGCGCTCTCGGTGGCGCCCGGGTCCCGCCGCACGGCGAGGAACTCCGGGATCGCCGTGGGGGTGTAGAGGTCGAAGAGCAGTGCGGTGCGCGGGTTCCAGGAGGCCCGCAGCTCGTCGCGCCAGGCCTGGAAGCGCGGATCGCGCTGCCCGCTGACCAGGGCGTGCACGCTCAGGGAGAGTTCCATCGACATGTCGGGGCGCTCCGCCACCCGGAGCCGGTCCAGGTCGTCCGCGCCGAAGAGGATTCGCAGCACGGTCGTGATCGTCACCCGGAACGGGCACCGCCGCAAGACTGTTCGGCGAGGACCGAATCCCTTGCCGGGCGGCCTGCCCGGCGGACAGGATCGGGCGGCCGGCCGGCCGACGGGGCGCCCGGTTGCCGGAGCGGACACCCGGCGGGCGGCGGTCCCGGGGGGCTCCCGCCCCCGGGCGAGCCACCCGGGGCCGCTCCCCGCTCCCCCCACACGGGTGGTTTCATCCTCCGCGCCGCGCTCCGGGACGGTCGGTGGACGGATGATCCGTCCCAGGGTCCGTACTGGGCGGCCCGGGAAGGACGGATCGGGACGATGAGCACGACGCGGCGCTCGATGCTGGGCGCGGCACTGGCCGGCCCGCTACTGGGCTGGCTTACCGGGACGGCGGCCGGTGCCGTTGACGGCGGCACCGACCGCGCCGGGAAACTGGGCACGCTCACCGACGGCTGGGTGGAGGTCCGCTGGACGGCGGAGGCACAGGCCCAACTGGACCGCTTCCACGCGATGGTGGACGTCGTCGCCCCGGCGCGCATGGTGCTGGACGAACGGGGGCCCGCCGTCCACCTGCCGATCCGCTCGGCCCAGGGCGACCCGTCCCTCGCGAACCCGCCCAAGGCGCGGGGCGACGGGGCGCTGGACGGCGGGGTCTCCGTCCGCACCTCCAAGGGCGACTACCGGGTGGTCAACCTGGCCGGTGCGATCCAGGACGGTCTGGGCTCCGGCCGGTGCGAGGTCAGCGGCGCGGAGATGGGGCACCGCTCGGCCTTCCGCTGCGGCCTGGCGGAGGGCAAGCTGACGGCCCAGCCGGTGCCGGCCGGGCATCCGATGCAGGTTCGGCTCAGCGGGGTCCCGCTGCGCCCCACCCAGGAGGCGGTGGACGCGTACACCGCGAACTTCGGCGCGCACCCGGTCACCGTCGACACCGTGCTGGCGTACGTCACGGCGCAGGGGGTGTACACCCCTCCCCCGGCCGTGAAGGAGCAGCAGCCGTAGCGGGCCGGTCGCCGCGGGGGTCCGCGGACTCCTGTGGTCTCCGGGGCTCCCGGGGTTTCCGGGACTGGGCGGGCACGCCGCCGCCGAAGCGGCGCTCGCGGGCCGCGTAGGCGCGGACGGCCTCGCGCAGCCGGGCGAGGTCGTAGTCGGGCCACGGCGTGGGGTCGAACAGCAGCTCGGCGTAGGCGAGGTGCCAGGGCAGGAAGTTGCTGATCCGCTGCTCCCCGGAGGTGCGGATCAGCAGGTCGACGTCCGGGAGGTCCGGGAGGTACAGGTGCCGGGCGAGGTCGGCCGGGCCGATCTCCTCCGGACGGATCCCGCCGGCCACCGCCTCGGCGGCCAGGCCCCGTGCCGCGGCGGCCAGTTCCTCGCGTCCGCCGTAGTCCACGCAGACCGTCAGGGTCAGCGTGCCGTTGTTGGACGTCAGGCTCTCCACCAGCGCGATCGAGGAGGCCAGCGACTCGTCCACCCGGTCCCGCCGGCCGCACCAGCGGATCCGCACGCCGAGCGCGTGCAGGCCCTCCGCGCTGCGGGCGAGGCCGTCGGCCAGCGAGTCGAACAGCGCGGTCAGCTCCTCCGGCGGGCGGTCCCAGTTCTCGGTGGAGAACGCGTACAGGCTCAGGTGGCGGACGCCCAGCCGCAGCGCCGCGTTGACCAGGCGCAGTGCGGCCCGCTGCCCGGCCTGGTGGCCGTACCGGGCGGGCAGCCGCCGGGCCTCGGCCCACCGGCGGTTGCCGTCCATGATCACGGCGACGTGGGCGGGCGCGCCCTCGGCGGGCACGGACCGGGTGCGGCGGCGCGGCGCGCTGCCGTCGGGGCTCAGCGGGGTGAGGCCCTCGGTCAGGACGCGTGAGCGCACCAGGGTCACTTCGTCGTACTGGAGCTGGGCGCCGAGCAGCACGGTGTGCAGGAACGGGCGGCAGGCGGGGGCCACGAGCCAGGTGGCGGGCAGGGCCTGCTCCAACAGGCGCTGCAGCCGGGCCTGTTGGCTCTCGACCAGCTCGTCCAGGGCGGCCCTCAGGTCGTCCCGGCGGTCGCTGAGGCGGTCACCGCGGCAGTCGCTCCGGCAGTCGCTCCGGCCCAGGTCGGCGGTGGTCAGGCCGAGCCGGCGCAGGTCCTCCCGCGGCAGGTGGCAGCGGCCGGCCGCGAGGTCGAGCGGAAGGACCTCCAGGATGTCCGCCAGCCGGCGGGCCTCCCCCAGCGCGGACATCGCGCCTGTCGCCCGCAGGCCCCGCGCCCCCAGCAGCGGGGCCCACAGCTCGGTGATCGTCCCCGCGACGCCGCGCAGGTGGCGGCGCTGGTCCTGGCGGGTCTCGAAGCAGGGCGGGCGGGCGCCGTCGGCCCCGGTGGCGTCCAGGAACTCCTCGACCAGCGCCCGGTCCAGCTCCCAGCGCCGCACGGTGTCCACGAAGGCCCGGCGCAGCGGGTGCGCACTGTGCCCGGCCGCCAGCTCGGCCAGGGTGTCGGCCCGCCAGCGGGCGAACCGGCGCCGGCGCTCGGCGGGGTCGGCGGCTGCCCGGTCGCCGCGGGCGTCACGGGCGTCGCGGGCGTCGCCGTGGTCAGGACGCGACCGGGCGTCGTCGGCGATCCGGCCGGAGCGGGAGGCGAAGGCGTTGAGGGCATGGAAGTACGGCCGCACCTCGGGCGGCAGCGCGTCGCTGATCGCCCGCAGCGCGGCCAGGTGACCGGCCACCTCCCGCTCGCAGACCCGGTACGACTCCGCCAGCTCCGGCGACCGGTCCACCGCCGCCGACCCGCTCCCCGTCATCCCCGCTCCCCGTCTCCGCCGCCGACGCCGCCGACACCGACGCCGACGCCGACACCGTGTGCCGTCTGGTCAACGAGGCGGGGGCGGATCGGTGGCGTCACCGCCGTCGTACAGGGCGCCCGGCGACCACGGCGGCAGCCGTACGGTGAACGCCGTGCACCCGGGCCGGCTCGCCACCTCCACCGTGCCGCCGTGTGCCCGGACCACGGCCCGGACGATCGCCAGCCCGAGCCCGGTCGAGCCGGTGGCGCGGGAGCGGGCCCGGTCGCCCCGGACGAAGCGTTCGAAGACCCGCTCGGCCAGCTCCGGCGCGATCCCCGGACCGTCGTCCGTGACGCTCAACTCGACCTGCCCGCCCGACCGTTCGATGCGCAACCGGACCTCGCTGCCGGGCGGGGTGTGGGTCCGGGCGTTGGCCAGCAGGTTGGCCACCACCTGGCTCAGCCGGTGCTCGTCCCCGCGCACCAGCACCGGGTCCTCGGGCAGGGCGAGCCGCCAGCGGTGGTCCGGCCCGGCGGCGCGGGCGTCGGCCACCGCGTCGAGGGCGATCCGGGTCAGGTCCACCTCCTCCTCGGCCAGCGGGCGGCCGGCGTCCAGCCGGGCGAGCAGCAGCAGGTCCTCGACGATCGCCCCCATCCGCAGCGCCTCGGCATCGATCCGCTCCAGCGAGTGCCGTACCTCCGCCGGCACCGGCCCGGGGTGGCGCAGTGCCAGCTCGGCGTGGCCGCGGACCGCCGCGACCGGGGTGCGCAGTTCGTGGCTGGCGTCGGCGGCGAAGCCGCGCAGCCGCTCCTCGACCGCGTGGCGGCGGGCCAGCGCGTCGCCGACGTGCCCGAGCATCCGGTTGAGCGCGGCGCCGACCCGGCCGACCTCGGTGCGCGGGTCGTCGTCGGGCACGCGTTCGGCGATCAGCACCTCACCGCGGGCGAGCGGCAGCGCGCTGACCCGCTCGGCCATGCCGACCACCCGCCGCAGCGGGCGCAGCGAGAATCCGACAAAGGCGGCCCCGGCCGCGCCGGCGGCGGCGACGGAGATCGCGAAGACGGTGAGTTCCAGGGTGGCCAGCCGCTCGACGGTCTCCTCGGCCGGGCGCATGGGCAGGCCGCTGACCAGGACGTCGCCGTCCCGTCCGGCGGCCGCGCGGACCCGGTAGTGGCCCAGGGCTCCGCCGAGGTCGAGGGTGCGGGCCGGGCCGTTGACGGGCAGGGCGGCCAGCGCCTGCTGCCGGTCGGGGGTGAAGGTGACCCGGTCGTCCTCGTCGCCGGGGTCGTCCACGTCGTCGGCGTCACCGTCGACCACGCCCGCGGCGGTGACCCGCCCGTCCAGCAGCCGCACGCCGAGGGTGCCGGGGGTCTGGGCCCGGGTGTCGGGGCCGGCGCCGTGGCCGGTGTGCTCCAGGCTCGCGGCGTAGCGGCCGCCCGACTCGACGAGCTGCTGGTCCAGGCGGTCGACCAGGAAGTGGCGCAGCGCGGCGGTGGTGGCGAGGCCGACGGCGGCGCAGGTGACGACGAGCAGCACCAGCAGGCCGGCGATCAGCCGGGCGCGCAGGGTGCGGGGCACCAGCCGGGCGGCGCGGGCCCGTACGGTCGTCATGTCGCCGCCTTGATCAGGTACCCCGCGCCGCGCACCGTGTGGATCATCGGACTGCGGCCCGCGTCGACCTTCTTGCGCAGGTAGCTGATGTACAGCTCGACGATGTGCGCCTGCCCGCCGAAGTCGTACGACCATACGGCGTCCAGGATCTGCGCCTTGCTGAGCACCTGCCGGGGGTGGCGCATCAGGTGGGCGAGCAGCGCGTACTCGGTCGGGCTGAGCTCGATCGTCTCCCCGCCCCGGGTGACCTCGCGGGCCCGCTCGTCCAGCACGAGGTCGCCGAGCACCAGCGCGTGCGGCGGCGGCTGCCCGGTCGCGGCGGGCGGGGCGGCCCGGCGCAGCAGGCCGCGCAGCCGGACCACCACCTCGGCCAGGCTGAACGGCTTGGTCACGTAGTCGTCGCCGCCGGCCGCGATGCCGGCGATCCGCTCCTCGACGGCGTCCCGGGCGGTGAGGAAGAGCACCCGCACCTCGGGCTGCTCGGCGTGGATGCGGCGCAGCACCTCCAGGCCGTCGAGGTCGGGCAGCATCACGTCGAGCACCACGGCGTGCGGCCGCCAGGCCGCGGCGGCCTCGACGGCGGCCAGGCCGGTGGTCACGCCGCGCGCCTGCCAGCCCTCGTAGCGGACGGCGCCGCAGACCACCTCCACCAGGTCCGGTTCGTCGTCGACGACCAGGACCCGCCAGTCCGGGCTGTCGGCGGTCTCGTCCACAGGGCTCCTCGGGTCAGTGCTGCACATGGTTCATCCTGGCCGGTCCCGATGAGAAACCGGTGAGACCTCCCGCGTCGGTCCGGTGACCTTCACGCCTGCTCTGACCTGGGGCGATGATCTCACGGGCGGGCGCCGCGGGCGGCCCGGTTCAGAGCCTACTCAGAGCTTGCGGTGCGATCGTGGTCGACCTCGGCGGCATCCGCCGCCGGGCGCTGAGGAGGATCCCGATGACCACTGCCGCCGCCCCCAAGCCGCGGCCCGGGCCCCGGCCGGCACCCGCCCGCCGGGGCCACCGGGCGGCTCCGCGTCCACCGTTCGCCCTCGACCCGCGCGCCGCGCTCGGTCTGATCGCCGCGGGAGCGCTCGGCGTGCTCGCGCTGTGGTGGAAGGGCACCCCGGCGGTGGTCGGCGCGGACGGCTGGCTGACCGGCGCCGGCCGGATCACCGGGCTGCTGGCCGGTTACGCCGCACCCGTGCTGCTCCTGCTGATGGCCCGGCTGCCGCCGGTGGAGCGCGGGGTCGGTGCGGACCGGCTGGCGCGCTGGCACGCCTTCGGCGGGCGCTGGATGGTGGCCCTGGTCTCGGTGCACGTGCTGACGGTCGTCTGGGGCTACGCGCTGACCGACGGGCGCGGCCTGGTCGGCGAGGGTGTGGAGATCGTCTTCCACTACCCCGAGATGATCAAGGCGACCCTGGGCACCCTGCTGCTGCTCGGCACCGGCGCGGTCTCCGCCCGCATCGCGCGCCGCCGCCTCCCGTACGAGGCCTGGTACTACCTGCATCTGGCGACCTACCTCGCGGTGGCGCTCGCCTTCTCCCACCAGCTGGCCACCGGCGCCGACCTCGCCGGCGGCCCCGGTCAGGCCGCCTGGTACGCGCTCTACTTCGGCACGGCGGCGCTGGTCGGCTGGTTCCGGCTGCTGCGGCCGTGGCTGCTCGACCGGCGGCACGGCCTGACGGTCGCCGAGGTGCGGCCGGAGGGTCCCGGCGTGGTGTCGCTGTTCCTGACCGGCCGGCGGCTGGACGAGCTCCGTGCCGAGCCGGGCCAGTTCTTCCGGCTCCAGTTCCAGGCGCCCGGACTGCGCTGGGCCGCCAACCCGTACTCCCTGTCCGCTCCGCCGCACCCGAACTTCCTGCGCTTCACGGTCAAGGACCTCGGCGGGCACAGCGCCGCGGTGGCCGCCCTGCACCCGGGAACCAAAGTGCGTGCCGAGGGCCCGTACGGGGCGTTCACCGGGCGGCGGCTACAACAGCGCCGGGTGCTGCTGCTCGGCGCCGGGGTGGGGATCACCCCGCTGCGCGCCCTGTTCGAGACCCTGCCGGGCGAGCTGACGCTGGTCCAGCGGGCCCGGCGGCCGCAGGACGTGCTGTTCCGGGCGGAGCTGGCCGACGTCGCCCGGCGGCGCGGCGCGACGGTGCACGAGCTGGTCGGCCCGCGCGAGCAGGTCGGCGACCTCGGGGCCGCGCTGGCCCGGCTGGTCCCGGACCTCGCCGAGCACGAGGTCTACCTGTGCGGCCCGGACGCCCTGACCGAGGAGGCCGTCCGCGCGCTGCGGGCGGCGGGGGTGCGGCCGGGGCGCATCCACCACGAGAGCTTTTCCTTCTGAGCCCGTTCGGTCCTCCGAGCGGGCGTTGCCAAGAGCCTCTTGCCGAGCGCCTCTTGCCGAGATCCGAGCACCGAGCACCCGAGCACCTGAGCACCGAGCACCCGAGCACCCGAGGAGCGTTGATTCCATGCGCCGAGCCGTCGTCACCAGCGCCGCCACCGCGGCCGGGGTGGTGCTGCTGCTGTCCCTCAAACCGCACGAGGCCCCCGGGCCCGCCCCGGTGATCGGATCGGGGGCCGCCTCGGGGGCCGGGTCCGACGTCTCGGATCCGTCGGGCGCGGCCGCGTCCCCCGGCCCGTCCGCCTCCGCACCCGCCTCCGCACCCGCCTCGGGGTCGGGTTCGGGTTCGGGCTCGGGATCGGGCTCGGGCTCGGGCTCGGGGTCGGGCTCGGGCTCGGGGTCGGGCTCGGGCGCCACCCGGAAGGTCAGCGGCAACACCGTCAACACCCGGTACGGCCCGGTACAGGTCCAGGTCACCCTGGCCGGCAACCGGATCACCGCCGTGGACGTGGTCAAGTACCCGACCGCCGAACGGCGCGACCTGGAGATCAACGGCTCCGCGCTGCCGATCCTCAACCAGGAGGCGATAGCCGCCCAGAGCGCCCGGATCGACGTGGTCAGCGGCGCCACCTACACCAGCGACGGCTACGTCCGCTCGCTGCAGAGCGCCCTCGACCGGGCCAAGGGCTGAGGCGCCCGTGCTGAGCCACGCCGAGCCCGTGATGGGCACCGTCTTCTCGATCGCCGTGCGCGACCCGGGCCCCGGCACCCCGGCCGTGCTGGAGCGGATCGCCGAGCGACTGCACCGGATCGACGCGGTGTTCTCGACGTACCGGCCGGACAGCGCCATCAGCCGCCTCGACCGGGGCGAACTCACCCCGGACGACTGCGGTCCGGAGGTCCGCGCCGTCCTGGCCGCCTGCCGCGAGGTGGCCGCCGAGACCGACGGGTACTTCACCGGGTGGCCGGAAGGCCGGCTCGACCCCAGCGGCTGGGTCAAGGGCTGGGCGATCGAGCAGGCGGCCGCCCTGCTGCGCTCCTCCGGCGCCCGGCAGTACTGCGTCAGCGGCGGTGGGGACGTGCAGACCGCCGGCGGGCCGTGGCGGATCGGCATCGCCGACCCCCGGCAGCCGGGCTTGCTGGCCGCCGTCCTGGCCGGCCACGACCTGGCCGTGGCCACCTCCGGCACCGCCGAGCGAGGCGCCCACATCCTCGACCCGCACACCGGACGCCCCGCCGAAGGCCTGCTCTCGCTCACCCTGGTCGGCGCCCCTGGCACCGGCATCGCCCGCACCGACGCCTGGGCCACCGCCGCCTTCGCCATGGGCCCGGACCGCGCCCTCGCCTGGGCCGGCCGCCGACCCGGCGTCGAGGCGCTGGCCGTGCTGCCGGACGGCACCAAGCGCTGGACCCCGGGCCTGCCCGGACACCTCCCGGCGAGCGGTCCGGCGGACTGGCGGACCGCCGTCGGCTGACCGGGGCCCGTCCGTACGGCGCGTGTCACGGCGGAACGGTCGTTCCCGAGAACGCCCGTTCCCCGCGTTCGGCCCACGCCCGCTCCGTACCCACGCCCGTTCCGCGCCTACGTCCGTTGCTGCTGCGCCGCCCGCCAGGCCTCCCAGGCCACCAGCGGCGCGAGGTACGACCAGCGCCGGGAGCCGTCCGGGCAGGTGCCGCCCTCGACCAGCTCGGAGACCGTACGGCGGGTGAACGGCACCCAGACGGCCATGTCGTGCTCGAAGGTGCTGTGGCAGGCCTCGCGGCGGCGGTCGATCTCGGCCGCCTCGAGTCGGGACCGGACGGTGGCCACCAGGGTGTAGCAGGAGGCCGGCTCGCTCCAGCCCAGCCAGGTGATCACGGTCGGCCCGACGTCCTCCGGCAGCAGTCCCAGCTCCTCCTCCAGCGCCCGCCGGACCAGCCCGTAGAAGTCCTCTGCGGCGCCCGGCTCGTCGCGGTACTTCATCGTCTCGTTGATCCCCACCGTCCACTGCGCCGGGAAGGTGTTGACCGCCAGCGAGCGGCGGAGCAGCAGCAGCCGGCCCAGCCGGTCCCGCACCGCGACGCAGGCGCTGACCATCGTGGGCGGCGCGACGGCCACGAAGCTCGTCAGGCCCTCGTCCAGCGCCTCGCGCAGCAACCGGGCCACCTCCGGCTCCTCCCGGCCCAGCCGGGTGGTGGCCATGCACTCCGCGTAGTCGCTCTCCGCGATGTCCACCTCGCAGACCCGCGCGCCGCCGTGCTCGCCGTGATCGACCGTCAGCCGTGAGACGTACGCGGTCCGGCCCGCGGCTCCGGCCGCCCGCTGCCGCGCCACCTCGTCGGCCCAGCCGACCGGGTCCAGCACGTGCGGGCGCTCGACCCGCCCGCGGTGCGCCGTCACCAGCGTGCTCGGCGTCAGCGGCCGGGCCGCCGACCAGGTGACCAGCGGCGCCAGCCCGTCCGCCCGCACGTCGTGCGCCCGGGCCGCGGCCGTCAGGCTCGCCCGCCGCACCCGGGGCGCCGGTACCCGGGAACCGAGCCGCGAGCCGCCGTACTTGGCGAAGTCGTACACCAGGTTGGTCAGCACCCCGAGCAGCAGGGCCCCACCGATCCCCAGCAGCCACTCCACGTCGGCCCCCTCCGTCCGTGATCGACCGCCCCATTGTGGAGGTGCGCTCGGCGCCGGGGGAAGGGCCGTAGCCGACGGCCGGTTCCGGAGCCGGTGTTAGGGTGATCGGAAAGTCGGCTCGGAGACCCGGAGACTCGGAGGCACTGAACAGTCGTGCGGGCGCCCAGGGTTGACGGGTCCACGGTCCGGTCGACCGTCCGCTCCGCCGCCCGGTCCGCCGTGCGTCGCTTCCCCGCCGCCGCCGGTTACCTCCTCCTCTGCCTCGGCACCGGACTGGCCGCCCTGGTCGGACTCTGCCTGCTGCTCGCCCTCCTCGTCCTCTGCCTGGTCGGACTGGGCCTGCCGTTCCTCCCGCCGGCCCTGCGACTGCTGCGCCACTGCGCCGAGTTCCACCGGCGGCTGGTCGGCCGCCGGCTGGGCGGCGAACGGCCGCGCAGCCCGTACGGCGACCGCGCGTCCGTCCGCGATCCGGCCGTGCGCCAGGACCTGCGGTGGCTGCTCGCCCACGCCACCGCCGGGACGGTCCTGTCGGGCGCCGCCCTCACCCTGTGCAGCCATGCGTTCAACTGGCTGACGGCGCCGGTGTGGTGGCGGCTCCTGCCCGGCGAGCGCGACGCCATCATCCTGCTGACCGTCGACTCCTGGCCGGTGGCCCTGCTGGCGGCGGTCGGCGGCATCGGCTACGCGGCGGTCGCCGTGGCCGTGCTGCCGCCGGCCGCCGACCTGCACGCCCGGGCCTCCCGCCGACTGCTGGTCGCCCGGCCCCGCACCTCGCTGGCCCGGCGGGTCCAGGAGCTGACCACCAGCCGGTCCGAGGCGCTGGACACCCACGCCGCCGAACTGCGCCGGATCGAACGGGACTTGCACGACGGCGCCCAGGCCAACCTGGTAGCGGTCTCGCTCCGGCTCGGCATGATCCGCCGCGCGCTCGACCAACGTCCCGAGCAGGCGGCCGCGTTGGTGGACTCCACCCAACTCGTCGCCGAGCAGGCCCTGGAGTCGCTGCGCGCCCTGGTGCGCGGCATCCACCCGCCGCTGCTCGCCGACCGGGGCCTGGCCGAGGCCGTACGATCGCTCGCCGACCGCTGCGCCGTGCCCACCCGGGTCGAGTTGGACACCGAGGAGCACCCCGGCACCCCGCCCTCGCCGCCCTCCCCGCCTTCCCCGTCCTCCCCCGACCCGCCGCCGCGCGCACCGGCCGCCGCCGAGGCCGCGGCCTACTTCGTGGCCTCCGAGGCGCTCGCCAACGTCGCCCGGCACAGCGGCGCCCGCAGCGCCCTGGTCCGGCTGCGGATCACCGCCGCCGCGATCGCCGTCTGGGTCGAGGACGACGGCCGGGGTGGCGCCGTCGAGGGCGCCGGCAGCGGGCTGGCCGGCCTGCGCCGCAGGGTCGCCGCGTTCGACGGCACCACCCGCTTGTCCAGCCCGCCCGGGGGCCCGACCATCCTGGAAGTGGAGATCCCATGCGGATCCTGATCGCCGAGGACAACGCCCTGCTCCGCGAGGGCCTGGTCCTGCTGCTGCGCAGCGAGGGGCACCAGGTGTGCGTGACCGTGGAGCACGGCGACGACCTGCTGCCCGCCCTGCTCGACCACCGCCCCGACGTCGCCGTGATCGACGTCCGGCTGCCACCGGACTTCCGCGACGAGGGCCTGCGCGCCGCCGTCGAGGCGCGCCGCCTGCTGCCCGAGCTGCCCGTCCTGATCCTCTCCCAGTACGTCGAACGGGCCTACGCCGCCGAGCTGCTCGCCGAGAGCGCCACCGGCGTCGGCTACCTGCTCAAGGACCGGGTCGGCCGGGCCGAGGAGTTCCTCCAGGCGCTGGGGCGCGTCGCCGAGGGCGGCACCGCGATGGACCCGCAGGTCATCTCCCAGCTGATGGCCCACCGCCCAGGACCCGACCCGCTGGCCGCCCTCACCCCGCGCGAGCGCGAGGTGCTCGCCCTGATGGCCGAGGGCCACAACAACCCGACCATCGCCCGGCTCCTCTTCCTCGCCGAGAGCTCGGTGAACAAGCACATCGGCGCCATCTTCGGCAAGCTCGGCATGCCCGCTCCCGACACCGGCCACCGCCGGGTGCGCGCCGTCCTCACCTACCTGCGCGCGCTCGCGGACGGCTGACCGCCGTCCGGTCGTCCGCGGGAGCCTCTGGTCATCCTCCGCGGGAAGCCGCCGGTCATCCGTGGGAAGCCGCCAGCCGCAGCTGCTCCTCCTCGACGATCAGCGCCGCCAGCGACAGCTCCGACACGTCCACCGCCTCCGGTGTCGACTCCGCCACCTCGCTGCGCCGCGCGTAGTCGTCGAACAGCCGGCCCTTCGCCCGCAGCAGGTCCAGCATCCGCTGGTCGACGCTGTCCACAGCCAGCAGCCGGTGCACCCGCACCCTGCGGACCTGCCCCATCCGGCGCGAGCGCGCCACCGCCTGGTCCTCCAGCGTCGGCTTGACCTGCGGCTCGCAGAGGATCACCACCGAGGCCGCCTGGATGTTCAGCCCCACACCACCGGCCTGGATCTGGCAGAGCAGCACCGCGTGCCCTGGCGCGGCGCTGAACCCGTCCACCGTCTCCTGCCGCCGCACCGCGTCCAGCGAGCCGTCGATCGGCCCGAACGTCCGCTGCCCCAGGGCGACTCGGACGGCCGCCAGGACGTCCCGGAAGTACGAGAAGACCACCACCTTCAGCCCGCTGTCCGCCGCCTCCCGGACGATCTCCCGCAGCCGCCTCAGCTTGGCCGACTCCGCCGGGTCCGCGTACCCGGCCCGGCGCATCGCCGGGAAGTTGCCCGCCGCGACGGCGGACCGGTAGGCGGCGAGGTCGGCGGGCGAGAACTCCTCCCACTCGTCCACGTGCACCACCTCGGGCAGTTCGGTGAGCACGTCCTGCTGGTTGCGGCGCAGGTACGCCGGGGCGACCGCCCTGCGGAAGGCCGCCGGCCCGGCGGCCGCCGAACCCTGCTCGATCAGCGGCACCAGCTCCGGCCGCAGGTACCGCACCAGGGTGCGGAACTCCTCCACCCGGTTCTCCATCGGCGTCCCGGTGAGGAACAGCACCCGCTCCACCCGCTCCGTCCAGGCGGCCACCGCCCGGGAGCGCTGCGCGGCGGGGTTCTTGACGAAGTGCGCCTCGTCCACCACGAGCGTCCCGACCGTGACCGCCTCCGCGACCTCCGCCGCCTCCAGGTGGCGCAGCCCGTCGAAGGTCAGCACCGCGACCCCGCCGTCCCGCAGCCACTCGGCGAGCGCCGCCTCCCGCTCCGGGCCGTGCACCCGCAACGCCCGCAGGGTGCTGCGCGACTCGACCTCCCGGATCCAGTTGACCAGGACACCGGCCGGGCAGACCACCAGGAAGTGGGTGCTCCCCCGGGCCCGCAGGTGCGCCAGTACGGCGATCGCCTGCACCGTCTTGCCGAGGCCCATCTCGTCCCCGATGATCACCCGCCGCTGGGCGAGCGCGAACCGCGCCCCGAACGCCTGGTAGCCGCGCAGCGAGACCCGGCAGTGGGCGTCGTCCAGCGGCTCGGCCCGCACCCGGTCCGACAGCTCCTCCGGCAGGAACCCCTCGGCGGCGGCGAGTTCGCCCCCGGCCTCCTCGACGATCCCGCCGAGCACGCCGTAGTAGTCGGCCGAGCGGAGCTCGAAGTCCGTCCACGCCTCGACCGGGTCGAGCGGCGGTCGCAGCAGGTCGACCGAGGTCTGGGCGAGCAGCACCGGGACCTCCTGCGCCCCGTACCCGGCCAGCAGCTCCTCCAGCCGCTCGACCGCCTCCCGCGCCTGCGTCCGCCGCTCCCGGCCGGCGAACAGCCCGCGCAGCACCCCCCGGGCCGGCCGCGCGGCCACCGTCAGCGGCTCCACCTCGGCCTGGACCCGCTCCGCGGCCTCCCGGGCCCGCCGCGCCTCCGGACCGGCGGCCACCAGCCGCTGGAGCGCGACCACCAGCGCGGTGCTCGGCGCGTCCTGCCGCTCGACGTCCAGCCGCACCGCCACCGTCTGCTCGACCGCCCGGGCGATCTGCCCGGCCGCGGCCTGCGCCTGCGCCGCCGTCTGCGCCCCGACGCCGGGGATCAGCCGGAGCGTGTAGCCGGAGGCCTCCACCACCTGCCGCACCGTCCCCAGCCCGGCCGCCTCCAGGGCCCCGACCCGCAGCCGCCCCTCGGTCACGTCCCGCAGCCGCGCCACCGGGATGGCCCCCAACTCCTCCTCCACCAGCCGGTCCCGCACCGCGACGTACGTGAGCCGCACCTGCTCCACGGCCGCCCGGTGGTCCGCCACCATCGCCGCGGCCGCCGCCCGCAAGCCCTCCGCCCCGGCCAGCACCACCCCGACCCGCCGCCGCTCCCCCAACCGCCCGCTCCGTCCATTCCACGCACCAGGGGCACCATGCTCCCACCCGCCACCCGGGCCGTCCGGGGCGTCCGGGGCGTCCGGGGCGTCCGGGGCGTCCGGGGCGTCCGGGGCGTCCGGGGCGTCCGGGGCCGCAACGCACCGCGGCCAGGGCCCGATTCGGTGAATCGGGCCCTGGCCGTGGTCGGTGGCGCTCCGCTCGGCCGGGCCGGCGGTGGGGGCTCAGGTGCGGATGCGGCGGAAGACGGTGAGCAGGAGGAGTGCGGTGAGGGTCAGGAGGATGCCGGCTTCGACGAGTTGGACGGGGACGAGGTGGTCGGCCGGGTGGTAGCGGAGCCAGGAGGCGGAGGCGCCGTCACAGTCGGTGCTGAAGCCGAAGCCGCAGGCGCTGGTGCTGACGCGGGTTCCGTCGGGGAGGACGACGCCGCGGTCGAGGAGCCAGGAGTTGGTGGGTTGGGTGGTGCGCAGGGCGGCCACCCGGTCCACGGCGGGGTAGAGGAAGGGGCGGGCCCAGAGGACGAGGCCGTGGGCGATGGCGACGAGGGCGCCGGTGAGGAGCATCGCCGGCACGGTGCGGCGGACGAGTTGGCCGACGAGGACGCCGAGGGCCAGCGCGAACAGGGACCAGACGACCGGGGCGAGGCCGAGCGTCGGGTAGGTGAGGGCCTGGAACGGCGGGTCGAAGGAGGCCGGGCCGTGCACGATGTCCGTCCACCACACCCAGGTCATCAGCACGGCGACCACCCCGCTGACGGCCAGGACGGCGAAGCCGGGGACGGCGAGGCGGACGGCCAGCCAGCGGATCGGGCCGACGGACTGCGCGCGGATCAGGCGGATGGTTCCGCGTTCGTACTCCTGGGCCAGCAGCGGGGCGCCGATGAACATGCCGAGCAGCAACGGGAGCGCGGTGACGGCGGGCTGGAGGACCTGGAGGTACCAGAAGTTCGGCCGGTCGAGCGGCAGGACGAGCTTCCAGCACTGGGCGCTGTCCCAGGACTCGGGGTAGTAGCAGTCGGTCCGGCGCAGGGTGTCCACGATGCGGCTGCAGGCGATGTGGATCCAGAGCAGGTCCACCACCGCCACGACGAGGATTGCTCCCAGGACCCAGAGGACGAGGCGGTTCTGACGGAACACCAGCCAGAGGAGCCCGCGCAGGCCGGGGGTGGTGGGGGCGGGCCGGGCGGTGGCGCGGTCGGGCAGGACGGTCGTGCTCATGCGGCCACCTCGTTCGGGTCCTTCCGGTCGACCGGGCCGGCTGTGTCGGCCGGGTCGGCCGGGCCGCGGAGGTAGCCGAGCAGCAGGTCCTCCAGACTCGGCCGCTCGCTCTCCCATTCGCCGTCCAGCGGGTCGCCGGTGCGGACCAGGGCGATGGCCCGGCGGCCGCTGACGCGCTGCTCGACCACCGACTCCGCGGCCAGGGTGGCACCCTGGGCGGCCGGCCCGGTGAGCAGCCGGTGCCCGTCGAGGATCTCCTCGAGGTCGCCGGCCAGCCGGATGCGTCCGCGCTGGACGAGGAGCAGGTGGTCGATGACGCCGTCGAGTTCGGGGAGGATGTGCGAGGAGAGCACGATGCCGGTGCCGCGTTCGGCGGCGGCCGACATCAGGGTGCCCATCAGCTGGTGCCGGGCGAGCGGGTCGAGGTCGGCCATCGGCTCGTCGAGCAGCAGCAGGTCGGGGAGCTTGCCGAGGGCGAGGGCGAGGCAGACCCGGGTGCGCTGGCCGCCGGAGAGCGAGCCGATCCGCGCCTTGGGGTTCAACTCGCCCTGGTCGATGATCTGTCGGGCCAGCGTCTCGTCCCACACCGGGTTGAGCTCGCGGCCCATCCGGATGGTCTCGGCGACGGTGAGGCCCGGGTAGAGCGGCTTGTCCTGCGGCACGTAGGCGACCCTGGCGCGCAGCTCGGGCGCGCCGGCCGGGACACCGAGCACCATCAACTGGCCCTCGGTGGGCTTGAGTTGGCCGGCGGCGAGGGAGAGCAGGGTGCTCTTGCCCGCGCCGTTGGGGCCCACCACGCCGCAGATCCGCCCGGCCGGGACGGTGACGTCGCAGTCGCGTAGCGCCCAGCCGCCCCGGTACTTCCTGCCGAGGCCGGTGGCCTCCAGTGCCACCTCCTGCACAGTCCCCTGCTCCGGCGCCGACGCCGGCGCCGTGGTCCTCGGGTCGTCCACCCGGTCCCCCCACTGTTCTCGTTCGGTGTTGCCGGGGAGTCTCGGGCCCCGGTGTCGGGGCCCAGGCCCCCGGTGTCGGGACTCGCGGCCCCGCTGTCGGCACTCACGGCCCCACTGGCGGGGCTCGCGGCCCCGCTGTCGGAGCCTCAGGCCCCGCTGTCGGGGTCGGCGACCCCGGTGTCGAAGCGCTGTTCCAGGACGGAAGCCATCAGCGCGGCGATGTCCTCACGCTCCAGCCCGGCCGCGCGGGCCTGGTCCACCCATCCGACCAGGTCCGCGCGCAGCGGCCCGTCGGCCGCGGCCTCCGGCCGGGCGAGCGAGCGCCGGACGAAGGTGCCGAGCCCCGGGCGGGGTTCGACCAGCCCTTCGCGTTCGAGCTCGCGGTAGGCCTTCAGCACGGTGTTGGGGTTGATCGCGGTCAACTCGACCACCTCACGGGCGGTCGGCAGCTTGTCTCCGGACTGGAGCAGTCCGAGCCGCAGGGCCTGTTTGGTCTGCTGCACGATCTGCTGGTAGGTGGAGACGCCGCTGCGCCGCTCGATGCGGTACTCGATCACCGGCGTTTCGACCTTTCACTAGTTCAATAGTGGAATAGTGGCCCACTGCGGCGCGCGGGTCAAGCCGGGCCCGGGGGTGCCGCCGGGACGCCCCGTACGAGGCGCTTCAGGGGCGTTGCAGCAGGAGCAGGCCGTCCCGCTCGATCAGCGGCCGGTAGCCGCGCTCCCGGTAGACGGCCAGCATCCGGGCGGTGTCGGCGGTGGCGCACGGGGAGCGCACGCTCGGGTCGCGCAGGTCGACGGCCACCCACTGCGGCCCGGGGCCCACCGGCGCCCGGCACACCAGGGTGACCTCCGCCCGGGCGGTGAGCTGGGCCGCCAGCCGGTTGGAGGCGGCCACGGTGGCGTCGTCGGGTATCCGGCCGAACAGCGCCCGGGTCTCGGTGAGCCGGGGCGAGGTGCGCCACGCCTCCGGCATCACCACCTCGTGCAGCGGGTAGAGCGGCAGCGTCACGGCGGTCACCAGGGCGCCGACGGCGAGCGCGCGCCTGGCCCGGCGTACGTCGACGCGCCGCAGGACGTCGACCAGGGCGGCGACCGCGATCGGCATCAGCACCGCGCTGTAGTGATAACTGACGCCCCAGTAGTGTGAGTTGTCCGAGAGCAGCCGCCAGCCGAGGGTGGGCACGCAGAGCAGCAGGAGCGGCGATCGCAGGCCGGCGAAACCGGCCGTGGCGGCGAGCAGGAACAGCAGCAGCCACTTGACCGGCGGCCAACCGAGCCGCAGCGGCAGCGCCCAGAGCGAGGGCTGCCCGCCGCCGTCCAGCTGCCGCCAGTAGTCGAAGCCGCCCTCGGGGTTGAAGGCCGGCAGCACGACGAGCACGGTGAGCGCGGTCGCGGCGAGGCCGAGGGCGGCGAGGGCGAGCCCGGGCAGCGGACTGCGGTGCCGCTCCCGCCGGGCCTGCCAGGCGATCAGGGCTCCGACGGCGGCCACCGTCAGCCCCAGGTCCTCCTTGACCAGCGGCAGCGGCAGCGACCAGAGCGCGGCGGCGAGCGGTCGGCGCCGGCCGAGCGCGGTGACGGCGAAGGCGAGCAGCGGGACGGCGAAGGCGATCTCGTGGAAGTCGTCGACCGCCGCCCGGACGATCCCCCAGGAGGCCCCGGTGGCGCAGCCGACGAGCAGCGCCACCCGCGGCCCGGCCACCTCGTGCGCCCAGCGGGCCAGCGGGACTACGGCGAGCGCCATCAGCAGCGCCTGGGCGACGACGAGGGTGAGCGGGCCCGGGAACGCCCGGTAGGCGGGGGCGAGGAGGGCGATCAGCGGGTGGAAGTGGTCTCCGAGCAGGTGGTATCCGGGTCCCTTGAGCGGCACGATCGGCGCCTGCCCGTGGGCGTACGCCCGGATGGCCTGCTCGAAGATTCCCAGGTCATAGGCCTTGCTGAGGCCGCGCCGGTGCCGGTTGACGGCGACGCAGGCGTACAGCGCGGCGAACCCGGCGGCCGGGCGACGCCGGCCGGGCCTTCCGGCTGCCCTCCTGGGGCCTCGATCCGACTCGCTCGGCTCACTCGGCCCAGTCGGACCCCGTCAGCACCCGGCACCTCGCCCGGCTCTTCCAGGCCGAGCTGCACACCACCCCGGCCCGCTGGGTGGAGCGCGTCCGCCTCGACCGCCGCCCGGCGACTGCTCCTCGACGGCCACAGCGTCACCGCCGCCGCCCGGCACAGCGGCCTGGGCAGCGACGAGACCCCGCGCCGTGTCTTCGCCACCCACCTGGGCACCACGCCGACCGAGTACCGCAACCGCTTCGCCGGCACCCACGACGGCACCGGCTGACGCCCGGCGGGAACCGCCACCGCCGGGTGCCGCCACGGACGGCTTGACCTTGACGCTACGTCAGGGTTGGAGGCTTGCCGCATGAAGAACGAGAGCACTTCCACCGCCCCGCCGCACCCTCCGGTCGGCGGCTTCCAGGAGATCGACGGCCGCCGCCTCTACGTGCACCGCCAGGGCAGCGGCGGGCCCGCCGTCGTCTTCCTGCCCGGCGCGAGCGCGATCGGCCTGGACTACTTCGGGGTCCAGCAAGGCGTTTCGCGGTTCACCACCGCCGTGGTGTACGACCGCGGCGGAACCGGCCACAGCGACGAGGTCCCGCTGCCCCGCACCGCCGCCGAGGTCGCCGCCGAACTGCGGGAACTGCTGCGCGCCGAGGGCGTTCCCGGCCCGTACGTGCTGGTCGCGCACTCGCTCGGCGGCGCCTACGCCCACGGGTTCGCCCAGCGGTACCCGCAGGACGTGGCCGGGCTGGTCTGGCTGGACGCCTTCCACCGGGACTGGGACGACTTCGTGCCCGCCGAGGCGAGCCTGGCCGCCAGCGTCCGGATGTCGCCCACCGAGGAGCAGCTGCGGCAGGCGCTCCCGGCCATCCGGCGGATGTGCGAGGAGCTGCTGGTGGACTACCCGGCGGACGTCCGGGACGCGGTGGCCGCGTACCACATGAGCGAGCGCTGGATCCACGCCGGCATCGCCGAGCGCGCCTCGATGGCCGACCTGGCCGACGAGCTGCGGGCCGGCTCCGACCTCCCCGACGTCCCGGTGATCGCGCTCACCCCGCTGGGCATCGACCCCGGCCAGCAGGCGCTGATGTCCGAGGAGACCCTGCGGGCGATGCACGACGGCAAGACCCGGCTGGACGCGGCCATGGTCGGCGCGGTCTCCGACGGCGAGCAGCGCATCCTCACGGACACCGGCCACAGCCAGCTGGTCTTCGAGCGGGCCGATGCCGTGGTCCAGGCTATCCGCGACGTCGTGGACCGGGCGGGCCGCGCCTAGACTTCGTCCCGCGACACCGCGCTTCGACCCCGACCCCGATCCCGACCCCGATCCCGACCTCGCCCCCTGGCCTCACCCTCGACCTCACTCCCTGACCTCCCCCCCCGACCTCGACGGAAGCGGAACCGGACGGTGCTCACGATCGGTCAACTCGCGGCGACCGCCGGTGTGACCGTGCGCACCGTCCGCCACTACCACCAGGTCGGACTGCTGCCCGAGCCCGAACGCGACGGCTCCGGCTACCGCCGGTACAGCGCGCAGGCCGCGGTGGACCTCATCCGGATCAGGACGCTCGCCGACGCCGGGGTGCCGCTCGCCCGGATCCAGACGCTGCTGCACGCTCGGCCGGAGGAGTTCGCCGCCGCCGTCACCGACCTCGACGCCGAACTGGAGCGCCGGATCGAGCGACTCACCCAGCACCGCCGCCGGATCGCCGACCTGGCGAGCGGCGAGCGGCTCGCGCTGCCGCCCGAGGTGGTCGCCATCCTGGACCGGATGCGCGCGCTCGGCGTCAGTGAACGGTCGGTGCGGCTCGAACGCGACACCTGGATCCTGCTCCAGGTCCTGGACCCGGAGGCCATGCGCCGGGGCATCCGGGAGAAGAACGCCAGCTTCGACGACCCCGAAACGACACGGCTGTTCCTGCTCTGCGACCGGTCGCTGGACTGGGAGCCCGACGATCCGCGGGTGGACCGGCTGATCGACGACCTGGACGCCTGGGAGCTCGCCCACGGCCGGGACAGCAGCCGGCCCGGCAAGCAGGCGGTGATCTTCGACCGGATCGCCGAGGCCTCGCCCACCTGGCAGCGCATCCTCGGCGTGCTCGCCCACCGCGCCAAGCAGCGCCGCCTCGCCGACGAGAGCCGGGGCGCGGTCCCGCCGCGGAAGCGTTGACGTCGGATTCGCGCCAGCCCAACCCCCGCTCGCACTGGTGGACTTCGGGTCACAGACCCACCATCCGTCGACAGGACCTCCGGCATGCCGACCGGCACCACCCCCCGCTCCGCCCCGCCCGTCCCGAAGCCCCGAGCCCGGGACGGCGGCACCCTCGCCGTCCTCGCCGTGACCACCGGGGTCTTCTCCATCGTCACCACCGAGATCCTCCCGATCGGCCTGCTGACCCCGATCGGCGCCACGTTCCGGATCTCCGACGGCACGGCCGGGCTGATGATGACCCTGCCCGGCATCGTCGCCGCGGTGGCCGCGCCCGTGGTGACCGTCGCGACCAGGCGCGCGGACCGGCGGACCATGCTCTGCGCTCTGCTGCTGGTGCTGACCCTGGCGGACCTGCTCAGCGCGCTCGCCCCGGCGTACTGGGCGCTGCTGACCGCCCGGATCGCCCTCGGCCTGGTCATCGGGGCGTTCTGGTCGATCGGCTCCGGGCTCGCACCGCGCCTCGTCCCCGAGCACCGGCGGGCCCGGGCGAACACGCTGATCTTCTCCGCCGTCCCGCTGGGCTCGGTGCTCGGCGTACCGGCGGGGGTGTTCCTCGGCTCGCTGGCCGGCTGGCGGGCGGCCTTCCTCGCGATGGCCGCGCTGACCCTGGTCGCCCTGGCCGCCCTCCTGCGGTCGCTGCCGCCGCTGCCCCCACTGACCGTCACCGGGCTGGGCGTGCTGCGCGGGCTGCTGGCCGGTCGGGGCACCCGTACCGGCATCGCGGTGACCCTGCTGATCGTGCCGGCCCACTTCGGCAGCTACACGTACGTCACCCCCTTCCTCACCGGCACCACCCACGCCGGCACCGGACTGATCACCGCCCTGCTGCTCGTCTACGGTGCCGCCGGGCTGCTCGGCAACGTCCTGGCCGGCGGCCGCGCGGCCCGGGCCCTGCGGCCGGTGTTCGGCACGGCGACCGTCCTGCTCGCCGCCGCGGCCCTGCTGCTGCCGCTGCTGGGTACCGGCGGTCCGGGCGCCGCCGCCCTGCTGACGCTCTGGGGCGTGGCGTACGGCGCCGTCCCGGTCTGCTCGCTCACCTGGTTCCTCGCCGCGGCTCCGCAGTCCCCGGAGGGCGCCGGCGTGGTGTTCACCTCGGTGTTCCAGGCCGGCTTCTCGATCGGCGCGCTGACCGGCGGCGTGGTGGTGGACCGCTCCTCCCCCACCACGGTCATGCTCCTCGGCGGGACGGTCGCGCTGCTCGCCTCGGCCGCGGTGTGGCGGTACGGCCACCGGGTCAGTCCCGCGCGGACGCCGTGACGCGCCCGTGCCCCGGCCCTGGTCGTCGGCGCGGTTCGTGGTGAGAATGCCGGGGTGCCGTCAGCCCACCCACGCGTCCTGCGGGGTGGGCGGTCGGCACCCCGCGGGGACGGTCCCGGGCGGGTGCGGACGGAAGGGCGGCCGGCGGATGGGCAGCGAGCGGGCGGACGGCGAGCGGGTGGGCAGCACGCCGGTGGGCGGCGAGCAGGTGGGCGGCGAGCAGGTGGGCGGCGAGCAGGTGGCCCGGGCGTTCCACGGGCGCTTCGGCGACTACCAGAACGAGATCTACCTGCGCGGGCTCGGCGGTGTGCTGCCGACGATGCCGATGGCCTTCGCCGAACTGGAGGCGCGGGCGAGCGCGGCCCTGGCACCCTCGGTGCTCTCCTACGTCGCGGGCGGGGCCGGGGACGAGTCCACCCAGCGCGCGAACGTCGCCGCCTTCGACCGGTGGGGCCTGGTGCCGCGGATGATGGTCGGCGCGAGCACCCGGGACCTGTCGGTGGAACTCTTCGGCCTGCGGCTGCCGACCCCGCTGTTCATGGCGCCGATCGGGGTGATCGGCCTGTGCGCGCAGGACGGCCACGGGGACCTCGCCACCGCCCGGGCCGCCGCCCGGACCGGCGTGCCGATGGTCGCCTCCACCCTGACGGTCGATCCGCTGGAGCAGGTGGCCGCCGAGTTCGGCGACACCCCCGGCTTCTTCCAGCTCTACACCCCCACCGACCGGGCGCTGGCCGAGAGCCTGGTGCACCGGGCGCAGGCCGCGGGCTACCGGGGCATCGTCGTCACCCTGGACACCTGGGTCACCGGCTGGCGCCCGCGCGACCTGGCCACCGCCAACTTCCCCCAGCTGCGCGGCCACTGCCTCGCCAACTACACCTCCGACCCGGTGTTCCGCGCCCGCCTCGCCAAGGCCCCGGAGGAGGACCCGCAGGCCGCCGTCCTGGAGTGGGTCGGCATCTTCGGCAACCCGCTGACCTGGGACGACCTGCGCTGGCTGCGCTCTCTCACCGACCTGCCGATCCTCCTCAAGGGCATCTGCCACCCCGAGGACGTCCGCCGCGCCAGGGACGGCGGCGTCGACGGCATCTACTGCTCCAACCACGGCGGCCGCCAGGCCAACGGCGGCCTGGCCGCCCTCGACCTGCTCCCCGACGTGGTCGCCGCCGCCGACGGGCTGCCCGTCCTCTTCGACTCAGGCGTCCGCTCGGGCACCGACGTCGTCAAGGCGCTCGCCCTCGGCGCCACCGCCGTCGGCGTGGGCCGCCCGTACGCCTACGGCCTGGCGCTGGAGGGCACGGACGGCATCGTCCACGTGCTGCGCTCCCTGCTCGCCGAGGCCGACCTGCTGATGGCCGTCGACGGCTACCCCACCCTGGCCTCCCTGCGCGCGGACGGTGCGCTGCGCCGGACCTGACGCGACATCGGGCCGCGGCGCCCACCGGAAACCGGCGGGGCTTGCCGGGATATTCGGGACGGCCCTACGCTCGAACGGCACAAATCGGGTCCGTACGTTCCCATCGGCCGGGAGGTCCGCCATCATCCGAGTCCTGCTGACCGCCTTCGAACCGTTCGGCCGCGATCCCCTGAACTCGTCCCTGGAAGCGGGCCGGCTGGTCGCCGCCGCTCCGCCGGCCGGAGTGGCCCTGGACTTCGCCGAACTCCCCTGGACGTTCGGCGACTCGATCACCACGCTGCACCGGGCGGTGGCCCGCTTCGAACCCGACCTGGTCATCGCCACGGGCCAGGGCGGCAACCGCCCGGACCTCACGGTCGAGCGGGTGGCGGTCAACCTCGACGACGCCGTCCGGGGACCGGACCGGAAGGGCAACCAGCCGGTCGACCAGCCGGTCGTCCCGGACGGCCCGGCCGCGTACTTCTCCTCGCTGCCCGTGAAGGCCTGCGTGGAGGCGGTCCAGCAGGCCGGGATCCCGGCCACCCTCTCGCACACCGCCGGTACCCACCTCTGCAACCACGTCTTCTACGGGCTGGCGCACCTGATCGCCACCGAACGCCCGGCGCTGCGCGGCGGGTTCGCGCGCGTGCCCTACCTGCCGAGCCAGGCGTCCGGCCAGGAGAAGAGCGCCTCGATGTCGGCGGAGACCGCCGCCGAGGGGGTGCGCATCCTGATCCGCAGCGCCGTGGCCACCCTCCACCCGCCGCCCGTCGGCACGGTGGCCGCACCGCGTCGACGGAACTGGCTGTCCCGCCGGGGCGGCTGACTGCCGGCGGGCATCGTTCCGCGACGGGCCCGGAAACGCGAATAACCCCCATCCGGAATCCGGATGGGGGTTATTCAGAAGAATTGTTCGGCGGCGTCCTACTCTCCCACAGGGTCCCCCCTGCAGTACCATCGGCGCTGTGAGGCTTAGCTTCCGGGTTCGGAATGTAA
>NZ_JBIWFT010000014.1:147206-205526 GCF_044763205.1 Kitasatospora sp. NPDC096204 | reverse complement strand
TCCAAGCACACCTGCTCGAACTCCTCGGCATCGACGAAACCCGACCCCGCTGGCTGGAAACCTAAAACCCCATCTGCGAAGTCCGGGGCTAGCCGGCGCCCGCCCGCCGGCCCCGCGCTCACACGCCCGCCCGCCGGCTCTCCCGGCCGTGGATCAGCACGCCCACCGCCACCGTCAGCGTGCAGACCAGGCCCGCCGCGAGCACCCCGGAGCCGCCGAGCGCGGTGCAGGCCAGCACCAGCGCGGCCCCCACCGGCGCCACCGTCTGGGCCGCCGCACCCTGCTTGGTGTGCCTGGAGTGCAGGAACCAGACCGTGAGCAGGTAGAGCGCGATGGGCACGGTGACGGTCGCGGTGGCGGCGGTGTCCGAGATGTGCGCCTGGTGCACCGCCGACTCCACCGCGACCTCCAGCCCGGCGCCGATCGCCGCCGCCGAGCCGAACACCAGGTAGTGCCCGTAGCCCCAGACCAGTGCCTGCCGGTTGGAGCGCAGGTGCTCGTGGACGGACCGGGCGAAGTAGATCCACCAGGCCGAGAAGCAGATCAGCAGCCCACCCGCCGCCACCGGCACCAGCCGGCCCAGGTCCTCGTGCTCGTCCACCGCCGACTGCACCGCGACGGTGGCCGCGGCCACCGTCTCGCCGAGCACGATCAGGGTGAACAGCCCGTACCGCTCGGCGATGTGGTGCGGGTGCCAGGAGGTCCGCATCCGCAGCTCGGCGATCACCGGCACGGCCAGCTCGCACAGCACCCCGAGCGGGATGACGTACGGGCGGACGTCGTGCGGCAGGAACAGCGTCGCCACCCAGCCGACCTGGCAGAGCGTGATCCCCGCCGCGTAGCCCAGCGCGACGCTTCGCGCCAGGCCCTGCTCACTGGCGGCCGCGCGCAGCCACTGGGTGACCATCGCCAGCCGCATCACCACGTAGCCGGCGATCGCCAGCGTCAGGTCCTGGGTGGCGAACAGCCGCGGCACCCCGGCGGCCAGGATCAGCACCCCGGCGATCTGCACCAGCGTGGTGATCCGGTACGGCACGTCGTCGACGTCGTACGCGGAGGCGAACCAGGTGAAGTTCATCCAGGCCCACCAGATCGCGAAGAAGGCCAGCGCGTAGCCGCGCAGCCCGTCGCCGTAGTGCCCGGCCGCCAGGGCGTGGGCCAGTTCCCGCCCGGCCTGGCCGACCGCGACCACGAAGCAGAGGTCGAAGAACAGCTCCAGCGGGGTGGCGACCCGGTGCGGCTCGTGCCGGTCGCGCGGGACCATCCGGCGCACCGGCGGCGGATCGACGGGGTGGCCGTGGGGTGCGGCGGCAGCGGGGTCACTGGCCATCGGAGCTGCTCCGGAGTCGGGAAGGGGGGCGGAAAGGGCCTGTCCCGCGCATCCTGGCAGCGGTCCGGGCCGGGCGCACGCATCGGCGCGGCAGGTGTGCACCCGCGGGCACGATGGTGTGCGCGCACGGACCAGGGGCGGCAAGCCCCTCGCACCCCGGGCGCAATGGACAGGAATGCCCCTTTTTTCCTTGCTGTCAGCCGTAGTTGACGCTCCGGTGCGCGAACCGGGTGACAGCTCGGCGGGTTTCCGGGCGTGCCCCGCGCGCTGCCTCGCGGGCGACCGGGGCGCCGCTAGATTCTTCCCGGTTGGAAGAGCGCGGGCCCTGCCGGGCCCCACGACACGGGCGGCCTGCGGGCAACGCGGAAGGTCAAGGCGGGTGGTCGGACAGCGGGGCGGCAGAGCCGACCCCCCGCGCCCGCTCCACCGGCCTCGTGATCACCGCGCTGCTCGCCAGCGCCTGCCGTGCGGCGGCCGGACCCGTTCCGGCGGCGGCTACTTCTCCCAGCCGACCTTGCTGTAGTCCTCCTGGGCGAGGCCGAAGGCACCGTAGTTGGCCAGCCCCTTGCGGGTCGCCACCACGGCGGGCCGCTGGTAGAGCTCCACGGTGTGGCCGAGCTCCCAGATCTTCGCGTCGGCCTGGTTGTAGAGCTTCGCCGCCTCCGCCGGGTCGACCGTCCCGGCCGCCTTCTTCAGTAGGGCGTCGATCTCCGGGGTGCCCAGCCGCGAGGGGTTGCTGAAGGTGTTGTCCCCCACCGGCAGGCGGAAGTTGGCCAGGCTCTTGGAGTTCGGGAACGAGTCGGTGTTGCGCCAGCTCGCGATGTCGAACTTGCCCGGGGTGACGTACTTGGCGAAGTAGTCGTTGGCCGCCACCTTGTCCAGGTCGATCTTGACCCCCACCGCCTGCCACATCGCCGCCGCCGCGGTGGCGAGGTCGACCTGGGCCTGCTGGGTCCCGTCGCTGAGCACCCAGTGCAGTTCCAGCGGCTTGCCGTCCTTGGTGCGCGGCTGGCCGCTGCCGGACTCCTTCCACCCGGCCTCGTCCAGCAGGCCCTTGGCCGCGGCCAGGTCGAACTTCGCCCACTCGCCGGAGTTGTCCTGGTAGCCGGCCTGGTTGGGCATGATGATGTGGTTGCCGAGCGGCTTGAACTCCACCGGCACCCCGTTGTTGGCGATCTTGATCAGCGCCGAGCGGTCGAGCGCCCTGCCGAGCGCCTGCCGGACCTTCCGGTCCGCCAGCGCGCCGGTGCCGCCGAAGGAGATGTGCACCTCGTCCCACGGGCTGGCGGCCCGGATCACGGTGTCCTTGGCGTTCTTGAGCTGCCCGTACGCGGTGGCGGTGCCGGCCGAGGCGAAGTCGATCTCGTTGTTGAGGAACGCCTGGATGCTGGCGGCCTTGTCCATCACCCGGAAGGTGATCTTGTCGAGCTTGGGCCGGGTGCCCCACCAGGCCGGGTCCGGCACCAGGCTGATGGTCTGCGCGGTCTTGTCCGCCACGCCGATCTTCAGCGGGCCCGCGGTGATCGGGACCTTCTCCACCCAGCCCTTGTTGAAGTCGTCCGGGGTGGCGATGCCGGCCGCCGGGATCAGCGGGCGGAACAGGTTCTGCCAGTCCGCGTACGGCTCCGAGAAGCTGACCTTGACCTCGCTCGGGTCGGCGCCCTGCTCGACGGCGGAGATCAGCTCGTAGCCGGAGGGGTCGTAGATGTTGTACGCCGGGTCCTTGCCGTTGCCCGCCTGCCAGTCGGCCTTGAAGTCCAGGTAGCTCAGCGGCTTGCCGTCGGACCACTTGGCCTTGGGGTTCAGCTTGTACGTGACCACCTGCGGCGAGGCCGAGGTGACCTTGGCCTCCACCAGGTAGTCCGGGTCCGCCTGGAAGGCGCCGGAGGCGTCGGTGCGGAAGAGCGAGGGCTCCACGGCCCGGATCAGGTTCACCGTGTCGGTGTAGGAGCCGCCGTCCACCTGGAGCGGGTTCCACTGGGTGATCCACTGGTCCAGCTGGAAGCGCACCTCCCCGCCGTCCCTGATCTGCTCCAGCGGCTTGGCGTTGACGTCCTGGGAGTCCTGTCTCGGCGGCTCGCTCTTGGCCACGCCGTCGGCCGCCCCTCCTCCGCCCGAGGTGCACGCGGTGACCGCGAGCGCGACGGCGACGGCGACGGCGAGGGCGGCCGCCCGGCCGAGACGGCGGGCCGTACGGGAAGCGTCCATGAGGGTCCCCCTGGGATCGATGACGGGAGTTGGGGCTCGCGAGGTGTGACGGGGCTTGAGCGTGGGCAGCCAATTCGGCACCGAGCGAGCAGAACGTAACAGCGGATCAGATCCGCCACCAGGGGGAGGAGCGCACACCTGATCCAGAAGTCACAGGCGGCAACACGGCCGCAACACCGCCTCAGCGCACCGGTGCTTCACTCTGACCTGCGCTTTCCCAACCTGCTTGTGATTCCAGCGAACTGACGCCCCGACCGGGGCCCGGACCGAAGGCCACACCCGATGCCCACCAGACGCGTCGGCCCCACCCGCACCGCGACGGGCGGCCGTTGATGCTCCGCTACCTGGCGAAGCGGTTGAGCTACTACGCGGTGCTGCTGATCGCCGCCGTCTTCCTGGCGTACGCGATCTCCGCCACCGCGCTGCAGCCGCGCACCTACTTCGAGGCCAAGGTCCCCCGGCCGTCCGTCGAGTCGGTGGAGCGCCAGCTCACCGCGCTCAACCTGAACGACCGCACCCCGGTGGTCGAGCGCTTCGGCCACTGGGCCGGCGGACTGCTCGACGGCGACCTCGGCCGGACCATCCACGACACCCCGGTCACCGACGACTTCGGCCGCCGGGTCTGGGTCTCGCTGCGGCTGCTGCTGCTCGGCAGCCTGCTGGGCATGGTCCTCGGCGTCGCCGTCGGGGCGTGGAGCGCGGTGCGCCAGTACCGGATCTCCGACCGGCTGCTCACCGTGCTGTCCTTCGTGCTGCTCTCCACCCCCGTCTTCCTGGTCGCGCTGTTCCTCAAGAACGGCGCCATCGCCGCCAAGGACGCGGCCGGCCACGAGGTGATCCCGTTCACCGGCTACGAGACCCCCGGACTCACCGGCGGCCTCGGCACCCACCTCGCCGACTGGGCGCTGCACCTGCTGCTGCCCACCGTCTCGCTGGCCCTCGGCGGCCTCGCCACCTACAGCCGCTACCAGCGCGGCACCATGCTCGACGTGCTCGGCTCCGACTACCTGCGCACCGCCGAGGCCAAGGGCCTGACCCGTGGCCGGGCGCTGCTCAGGCACGGACTGCGGACCGCGGTGATCCCCATGTCGACCATGTTCGCCTACAGCTTCCTGGGCATCTTCACCGGCGCGATCTTCACCGAGACGATCTTCGGCTGGCACGGCATGGGCGAGTGGCTGATCAAGTCGATCAACGAACAGGACGTCAACTCGGTGGTCGCGATCAACCTGTTCACCGCCGTCGTCGTGCTCGTCTCCGGCTTCCTCGCCGACACCCTGCACGCCGCCCTCGACCCGCGCGTGCGGTCCTGACCGGAGGAGAGCCGAGATGACCACCGTCACCACCGCCGAACCGGCCGAACCGGCCGGGCCCGTCGAGCCCGGCCCACCCTCCGGACCGCCCCGGGCCGCCGGACGCGGCCGGCTCGTCCTGTCCCGGCTGCTCGCCGCCCGCGGGGCCGTGGTCGGCGCCGTCGTGGTGCTGCTGCTGTTCGCGCTCGCCTTCGGCGGGCCGTACCTGACGCCCTGGGACTACGCCACCCCCGACTTCTCCGCGCTGCACCAGCCCCCGTCCGCCGAGCACCTGTTCGGCACCAACGGGGTCGGCCAGGACGTCTTCGCGCAGACCGTCCGCGGCCTGCAGAAGTCGCTGGTCATCGGCCTGCTGGTGGCACTGTTCTCCACCGTGCTGGCCTCGGTGGTCGGCGCCTGCGCCGGCTACTTCGGCGGCTGGACGGACCGGGCGCTGATGTTCCTGGTGGACCTGCTGCTGGTCTTCCCGGCCTTCCTGATCATCACCATCGTCTCGGCCCGGCTGAAGGGCGCCGGCTGGATCGCCTTCGTCCTGCTGCTCGCGCTGTTCAACTGGATGATCACCGCCCGGGTGGTCCGCTCGATGACCATCTCCCTGCGCGAGCGCGAATTCGTCCGCGCCGCACGGTTCATGGGGGTGCGTCCACTGCGGATCATCAGTCGGCACATCCTGCCCAACGTCGCCTCCTTCCTCATCATCGACGCCACCATCGCGGTCGGCGGCGCCGTGATGAGCGAGACCGCGCTCTCCTACTTCGGCTTCGGGGTCAAGCCGCCGGACGTCTCGCTCGGCACCCTGCTCGCCGCCGGAACCGGCGAAGCCCCGGTGTTCCCCTGGCTGTTCTACTTCGCCGCCGCGCTGCTGGTGCTGTTCGTCCTCGCCGTCAACCTGATCGGGGACGGGCTGCGCGACGCCCTCGACCCCACCTCCGAGGCCGCGCCCCGCCGTTCACGCCGCACCGGTCGTTCACCCCGTACCCGTCGCTCCGCCGGCCGTAGGAAGCACCCGTGACCACCACCGTCGAAACCCCGCTGCTCGCCGTCCGGGACCTGCGGGTGGACTTCGCCGGGCCCGACGGCCCGGTCCCCGCCGTCCGCGGGGTGGACCTCACCCTGCGGCGCGGCGAGACCCTCGGCATCGTCGGCGAGTCCGGCTCCGGGAAGTCCGTCACCGCGCTGTCCGTGCTCGGACTGCTGCCCGGCACGGCGCGCGTCAGCGGCTCGGTGCGCCTGGACGGACGGGAACTGGTCGGACTGCCCGGCCGGGAGCTCGCCGCGATCCGCGGCCGCCGGATCGCCATGGTCTTCCAGGACCCGCTCTCCGCCTTCACCCCGGTCTACCGGATCGGCGACCAGATCGCCGAGGCGGTCCGCATCCACCAGCGGGTGGACAAGGCCGCCGCGCGCCGCCGGGCCGCCGAACTCCTCGACCTGGTCGGCATCCCGGCGCCCGACCGGGCCCTGGACAGCTTCCCCCACGAGTTCTCCGGCGGCATGCGCCAGCGCGCCATGATCGCCATGGCGGTCGCCAACGAACCCGACATCCTGCTCGCCGACGAGCCCACCACCGCGCTCGACGTCACCATCCAGGCCCAGGTGCTGGACGTGCTGCGCACCGCCCAGCGGGAGACCGGCGCGGCACTCGTCCTGGTCAGCCACGACCTCGGGGTGATCGCCGGAACCGCCGACCGGGTCGCGGTGATGTACGCCGGCCGGGTGGTCGAGACGGCCGCGGTGGACGAGCTGTTCGCGGCCCCGCGTCACCCCTACTCGCTCGGCCTGATCGGCGCGCTGCCCCGGCTGGACGGACGCGGTGGTCCGCTCGTGCCGATCCCCGGCACCCCGGCGCCGATGGCCGAACTGCCCCCGGGCTGCCCGTTCGCGGCGCGCTGCCCGCTGGCGCAGGAGCGCTGCGCCGCGGCCGAGCCCGCCCTGGAAGGGGCCGACGGCCACCTGTCGGCGTGCGTGCGCTCGGCGGAACTCGCCGAGCGGCGGCCCGCACCGGCCGAGGTCTACCCCGTGCCGGAGGTGCCCGCCGGCCCCGCCGGCCCCGGCGAGCGCTCCGCCCGTACCCCGGTGCTGTCGGTGAGCGGCCTCGGAAAAACGTTCCCGCTCCTCAAGGGCACGGTGTTCAAGCGCAAGGTCGGCGAGGTGTACGCGGTGGACGGCGTCGACCTGGACCTGCGGGAGGGCGAGACCCTCGGCCTGGTCGGGGAGTCCGGCTCCGGCAAGTCCACCACGCTGTTCGAACTGCTGCGGCTCGGTGCCCCCGAGACCGGCCGGATCGAACTGCTCGGCCGGGACACCGCCGCCCTCACCCGGGCCGAGGCCCACCGGCTCCGCGCCCAGCTGCAGATCGTCTTCCAGGACCCGATGGCCAGCCTCGACCCCCGGATGCCGATCGGCGACATCGTCGCCGAACCACTGCTGGCCCAGCGCGCCCCGCGCGAGGAGATCGCCCGCCGGGTGCCCGAGCTGCTGCGCCAGGTCGGCCTCGACCCGGAGCACGCCATCCGCTACCCGCACCAGTTCTCGGGCGGCCAGCGCCAGCGCGTCTCGATCGCCCGGGCGCTCGCCGTACGGCCCAGGCTGCTGGTGCTGGACGAACCGGTCTCCGCGCTGGACGTCTCCATCCAGGCCGGGGTGCTCAACCTGCTGCAGAGCCTCAAGGCCGAGCTGGGCCTGTCCTACCTGTTCGTCTCGCACGACCTCTCGGTGATCCGGCACCTCGCCGACCGGGTCAGCGTGATGTACCTCGGCCGGACGGTCGAGCAGGGCGAGGTCTCCGCCGTCTTCGACCACCCCCGCCACCCGTACACCCGCGCCCTGCTCTCCGCCGTCCCGCTCCCCGACCCCGCCGCCGAGCGCGCCCGCGACCGCATCCTGCTGGCCGGTGACCCTCCCCCGCCCACCGAGCGCCGCACCGGCTGCGTCTTCCGCAGCCGGTGCCCGCGCTACGCCGCGCTCACGGCCCCGGCGGACCGGGCCCGCTGCGAGCGGGAGCGTCCCGCCCTGGTCGGCGGCACCCCGGGCGCGGACCAGCAGGTGGCCTGCCACTTCCCGGAACCCGGAATCGGCCACACGGAGTGACCACTCGAACACGATTCGGCGGATCCGGTCGGCGCCGTGTAATGTCTTCGACGTCAGCAAGCGCCGCTAGCTCAGTTGGTTAGAGCAGCTGACTCTTAATCAGCGGGTCCGGGGTTCGAGTCCCTGGCGGCGCACATGGCAAGGTCTCAGGCCGTCCACTCCGGTGGGCGGCCTGAGGCGTTTTCCGGCCCGGGGGCCACCCCCTGCGGCGGCGCCTCAGCGGGTGTCGAGCACCGCCGAGGCGACCGCGTCCGGGCGGTCGAACATCACCAGGTGCCCGGCCGGGGCGGTGGTGCGGAAGTCCGCCCCGAGCAGGGCCGCCAGCTCCCGCTGCCGGGCCAGCCAGTCCTCGGTGCGGCGGGTCCGGCAGCCGTCGTCGGCGGCCAGCACGGTGATCGGCAGGTCCTCGGCCAGCGGCCGGGCGCGCCGCAGCCCGTCCAGTTCGGCGGCCGTGTCGAGGTAGCGGACGTTCTCCCGCAGCATCGCGCGCAGGGCCCGCCCGGTGCGGTAGCAGTGCCGGACCAGTGGCGCCGGGGCGAGGTCCTCGCGGCGGACGGTGGACAGCCGGGCCGTGGTCCGTCGGACGGTCGGGCCCAGCAGGTAGGGCACGGCGAGGGCGGTGGCCACGCCGGCGACCGCCCGGGCCGCCAGGTCGCGCGCGCCGGGCGCCGGGTACGGCCGGGGCCGCGCCTCCATGCTGCCGTCCACCAACACGAGTCCCGCGGTGCGCTCGGGGTGCAGCCGGGCGAAGGCCTCGACGTGGAAGCCCCCGAGCGAGTGCCCGACCACCGTGCAGGGCTCCCGCAGCCCGAGGCCGTCCAGCACCGCCCGTATGCGCCCGGCCTCGCCGGCCGCCGTCGGGGCGGGCCGCCCGGTGGCGGGTTCGGCGGCGCTCAGCCCGTAACCGGGCCGGTCGAAGCGGACCACGGTGCGGTAGGGCGTGAGGAAGGGGACGACCAGGTCCCAGTCGAACCAGCTGCTGCCGAGGCCGCCGGAGAGCAGGCAGACCGGGCCGCTGCCCTCGGTGCGGACGTGCAGCGGGACGCCGTCGACGCGCAGGAAGCGTGCCCGGTCGCCGGTCCGCGCTCCGGGGGCGCTCATGCCGGCCTCCGACCCCGGGGCGGCCCGGCCGGGCGGTGCCGCGGCCCGGCGTCCTCGTGCGTCCCGCCGGAGGGGTCCGGCGCGCCCGGGGCGTGTGGCGCGTCCGACGCATGCGGCCCGTCCGGAGCGTCCGACGCATGCGGCCCGTCCGGAGCGTCCGGCCCGTCCGGGGCGTCCGTAGGGGCGGAGCGGGCGAGGCCCAGGGCCAGCAGCCCGAGCCAGAGCGCGACCAGCAGCACCTGCAGCCGCTGCCCGGCCCCGAGCGCCCAGGTGCCGCGCCCGGCCTGGAAGGCGGCGATCGAGGCGAGGCTCCAGCCGGTGGCGAGCAGCTCGGCGCCCAGCAGCCAGGGCCCGAACCGGCGCACCGGCGGCCACCAGCGGTAGCGCCGGGCGGCCACGGTGACCGAGACGAGCGCGGTGAGCGCCCCGGCCATGGCGAGGCTGCTGGTGACGGCGTGCGCGGTGTGGGTGGCGGGGACGAGCCCGGCGGTCTCCCGGGCGGCGCACATCTCGTCGCTGGTGGGGGCGCAGCTGAGCGGCAGCCGGGAGTCGGCGACGGTCGCGGCGCCGAACAGGGCCAGCGCGGACCAGCCGGCCAGCGCCCAGCGGTGCCGCCGGGAGGCCCCGGCCTGCCCGGTGGCGAGGGCGGTGCCGGCGGCGGCGAGCAGGCAGAGCCCGGCGGCGAGGTCGGTGGCCCGGAACAGGCCGCCCAGCGGCTGGTCCTCGGCGGCGAGTTCGCTGATGTACGCCTGCACCGGGTCGAGCCCGGTGCTCAGCACGACCTCCAGCACCCAGGCGGTGTACGCCACGGCGCTGAGCAGCAGCAGGGTGGCGACCGTCGTCCGCGCGGCTCGGTGTCCTGGCTGGGGGCTGGGCACCGTTCCACCCTAACGAGCGGCGAACTCCACACCAACCGGAAGGAAAGGTGCGGATCGGGCGCGGGCCGCCGGGCCGGTTCGAGGCACTCCTCGGAAGCGTGTATTGTTTTCCAGGTCAGCAGGCGCCGCTAGCTCAGTTGGTTAGAGCAGCTGACTCTTAATCAGCGGGTCCGGGGTTCGAGTCCCTGGCGGCGCACAGACAGTTGGGGAGCCTCTCGCAACAGCGAGGGGCTCCCCGATTTTTTGGCCTCCGACGTCCGATTTGCGTGTGATGTCGGTCTCGATTGGCGATCCGCCGGAGCCATCCGGCCCGGTCTGCTCGTCCAGGGCAGTAGAACCGGAATCGGGACAAAGGTCCCCAACCGCCGATGTCCCCGTCCGTGCCGGCTGCGTCGACGCACCCGCAGGAAAGGCCGCGCTTTGTCCAGAAACGCCCAGAGCGGCCGTCGCACGCCGTCGATCAGCCTCCGCCCGGTCAAGCGGTTCAAGCGCTCCACCGGCCCGGTCGGCGGGTCCTGCGGGTCCGGTGGGTCCGGTGGGTCCGGCGGCAAGAAGGCACGCCGCCCCAAGCGCACCGGCTGGCGCCGGCTGATACCCACCTGGCGGATGACCCTGCTCGGCTTCGGCTCGGCGCTGCTGCTCGGCATCGGCCTGTTCGCGCTGGGGATCGCCCTGGTGAAGGTGCCGGACGCGCACGCGGCCGCGACCGCCCAGAGCAACACCTGGCTCTACTCGGACGGTTCGGTGCTCACCCGCACCGGCCAGACCAACCGGCAGAACGTCGGCCTGGACAAGGTCTCCCCCGCCGCCCAGCACGCGGCGCTGGCCGCCGAGGACCGGAACTTCTACAACGAGGGCGCGGTCAACGTCCAGGGCCTGGCCCGGGCCGCGATCAACACCGCCAAGGGCGAGGGCACCCAGGGCGGCTCCACCATCACCCAGCAGTACGTGAAGAACACGTACCTGAACCAGAAGCAGTCGATCACCCGCAAGGTGAAGGAACTCTTCATCGCCATCAAGGTGGACGCCACCGAGAACAAGAACGACATCCTCTCCGGCTACCTGAACACCTCCTACTACGGCCGCGGCGCCTACGGCATCCAGGCCGCCGCCCAGGCGTACTTCGGCGTCGACGCGTCCGCCCTCAACGCCGCCCAGGGCGCCTACCTGGCCACCCTGCTGAACGCCCCGAGCGCCTACGACGTCGCCACCGCGACCGCGGCGGGCAAGCAGAACGCCGTCAACCGCTGGAACTACGTGCTCGACGGCATGGTCAAGGAGGGCTGGCTCTCCGCGGAGGAGCGGGCCGGGACCACCTTCCCCGACGTCCGGGACCCGCAGCCCAACCCGGGTCTGTCCGGCCAGGCCGGCTACCTGGTCGACGCGGCCACCCAGTACCTCACCTCCAACGGGGTGATCAGCGAGACCGAGCTGGCCAAGGGCGGCTACACGATCAAGCTGAGCATCGACCCGGCCCGCCAGCAGGCCCTCCAGGACTCCGTCCAGGCCCAGCTGCACGACACCCTGAACCCGGACAAGCGGAAGAAGGACGCGGCCGCCCAGGCCGGCGCCGCCTCCGTCGACCCGAAGACCGGTGCGGTCGTCGCCCTGTACGGCGGCGTCGACTACGTGAAGCACTACGTGGACAACGCCACCCGGCGCGACTACCAGGCCGGCTCGACCTTCAAGGCGATCGCGCTGGCCGCCGCCCTCGAGAACGACGCCAAGACCCAGGACGGCCGCACCATCACCCCGAACACGGTCTACGACGGCACCAGCGGTCGGAAGGTCCGCGGCGGCAAGGGCACCCCGTACGCGCCGCCGAACGAGGGCGACAAGAGCTACGGCCAGATCAGCCTCCAGCAGGCCACCGACTGGTCGGTCAACTCGGCCTTCGCGCAGCTCGCGCAGGACACCGGGCTCCAGAAGGTCAAGGACACCGCCGTCGCACTGGGCCTGCCCGGCAACACCCCGGGCCTCGACCCGGTGCCGTCCATCCCGCTGGGCGCGGCCACCCCGAGCGTGCTCGACATGGCGGGCGTGTACGCCACGCTGGACAACGGCGGCAGGCAGATCACCCCGTGGCTGGTCCAGGCGGTGGACCGCGAGGGCGAGAACGTCGCGCTGCCCGCGCACAAGACCACCCAGGCGATCAGCGAGGACACCGCCAACGAGGTCACCTCGATGCTCCAGGGCGTGGTGAGCGACCCGGGCGGCACCGGCTGGCGGGCGAAGGCGCTCGGCCGACCGGTGGCGGGCAAGACCGGCACCACCGACGACCAGAAGTCGGTCTGGTTCGTGGGTTACACCCCCGAGCTGGTCACCTCGGTCGCCCTGTTCGGGCAGGACCCGGGCAACGGCTCCCAGGTCAGCCTGAGCGGCGTCGGCGGCATCGACGGCGCGGCCGGCGGCCAGTACCCGGCCCAGATCTGGACCAGCTACATGAAGGCCGCGCTCAAGGGCCAGCCGGTCGGCGACTTCCCGATCCCGGCCGGCGGCGCCTCCTCGGGCGCCACCGACCTGCCGACCGCCCCGAGCACGCCGAGCAGCGCCCCGACCACGAGCGCCCCCACCGGCGCTCCGAGCACCGGCCCCACCACGGCGCCGGGCGACGGCTCGACCCCGTCGGGCGGCACGGACGGCGGCGCGAGCACCGCCCCGACGCCTCCCCCGACCGAGCCCACCACCCAGCCGACCCGGCCGCCCCGGCCCACCTCGCGGCCGACGCCGACCACCCAGCCGACCACGGCCCCGACCACGCAGCCGACCACCCCGACCAACGGCGGGACGGACGCGCTCGCGGGGACGGGGGCTGGGGCTGGGCCTGGGGCATCGGGCGGATCCAGGGGCTGACGGACGGGTCCTGACACGTCGGAGCCCTGGGGCCCCGGGAGCCTTGGGGCTCTCGGGGCCCTGGACGTTCCGGGGCCGTGGGCGTTCCTGGGCCGTGGGCGTTCCGGGGCCCTCGGAGCCCCGGGTCTTGTCGGATCGGGTGATTGCGCCATGACGCACAGGTGCGGGCAGGACCGAATGACGGAATGGCGCCTTACCTGATCATCGGTATGACTGTCAGAATGCGGCCGTGCACAGATCAACGGCCTCGCCCACCCTCCCTTCGGGCAGAACCCTCGGCCTCAGCCTCGCGCTGGTCTCCGCCATCGCCTTCGGCGGCTCCGGCACCGCGGCCAAGCCTCTGATAGAGGCCGGGCTCTCCCCGCTGCACGTGGTGTGGCTCCGGGTCACCGGTGCGGCGGTGGCGCTCCTCCCGGTCGCCTACCGGCACCGGGACGCCGTACTGCGCCGCCCCGGCCTGCTGCTCGGCTTCGGCCTGCTCGCCGTGGCCGGCGTCCAGGCCTGCTACTTCGCGGCGATCTCCCGCATCCCGGTCGGCGTCGCCCTGCTCATCGAGTACCTCGGGCCGCCGCTGCTGATCGGCTACGTCAAGTTCGTCCAGCGCAAGCCGATCACCCGCGGCGCGGCCATCGGCGCCGGCGTCGCGGTGGCCGGGCTGGCCTGCGTGGTCGAGGTCTGGAACGGTCTGAGCTTCGACGCGCTGGGCGTGTTGTTCGCCCTCGGCGCGGCCTTCTGCCAGGTCGGCTACTTCGTACTCGCCGACGCCGGCCGGCACGGCGACCGGCCGGTCGACCCGCTCGCCGTCAGCGCGTTCGGGCTGCTCGTCGGCGCCGTGCTGCTCACCGCCCTCACCCGGCCCTGGCAGGCCGACTGGAGCAAGCTCGGCGGGTCGGTGGTGATGAACGGGCACACCCTGCCCGCGTTCCTCCCGGCCGTGTGGATGGTCCTGATCGCGACGGTGCTCGCCTACCTCACCGGGGTGATCTCGGTCGGCTACCTGTCGCCGCCGATCGCCGGGGTGGTCGCCAACCTGGAGGCGGTGGTCGCCACCGTGACGGCCTGGGTGCTGCTCGGCGAGCACCTCGGACTGCCGCAGATCGCGGGTGGCCTGCTGGTGCTGACCGGCGCCTTCGCGGCGCAGGCGAGCAAGCCCGCGGAGGCGGGGGCTGACTCGGGGACCGGCTCGGGGACCGACTCGGGGGCTGACGCCGCCGGGGCCGACGCCGCCGGGGCCCGCGACCGGGTGACCGGGTGACCGGGTGACCGCCGAGCGCGGGGTCAGCGGCCGGCCCAGCCGAACCAGTCGAGGTGATTGAGCGGCCACACGACGGCCGACACCGGGCCGACCACGTTGTCCACCGGCACGGCGCCGCCACCCGGGCCGTGCTGGTGGAAGCGGGAGTCCGCGGAGTCGCTGCGGTGGTCGCCCTCGACCCAGACGTAACCCGAGGGCACCTTCACCGGCCCGAAGTCCATCCCGGCGCAGGAGTCGTCCCCGGGGTGCAGGTACGGCTCGTCGAGCTTCCGCCCGTCGACGGTCAGCGTGGTGCCCTGGCACTGCACGGTCTGACCACCGGTCGCGATGACCCGCTTGACCAGGTAGTTGTCGTCCTTCGGCGGCACCAGGCCGACGAAGCTGAGCACCGAGCTCATGGTGTTGGTGAACGGGTTGGGGTCGGCGGGCTGCGGCGGCAGCCAGCCCCCCGGGTCCTTGAACACCACCGGCTGCCCCTGCTCCGGCTCCCAGCCGGTCAGCGGCGCCAGCTTGTTCACGCCGACCCGGTCGCCGATCCGCAGGGTGTTCTCCATCGAGCCGGACGGGATGGTGAACACCTGGAACAGACAGGTCTTGATCAGCAGCGCGACCGCCAGGCCGACCGCCGCCATCACCGGAAGCTCGATCCACCACGGCCGCGGCCGTCGGCCCGGGCGGCGGGCCGTACCGCCACGCGAACCGCGCGCCCGCCGGCGGGCCTCGGCGCGGCCGCCGGACACCCCGTGGGCGTCCGACGCGGTACCGCTGGGCGCTCCGGCTCCGCTGGGCGTTTCGGGCAGGTTCACCGCCATCGTCGCTGCTCCACCTCTCCGGCTGGGGAAACCTGCACGCTACGCCAACCGTGGAGCCTGACGAAATCGGTCATTTAGCCGCCGCCGACATCTCCGGGTGTCCCGGAGCCGCTCGGGCCCGGGTTTCAGGAGCGGGCGATGGCCTCGTGGTGGCGGATGACCTCGGCGATGATGAAGTTCAGGAACTTCTCCGCGAAGACAGGGTCCAGCTTCGCACCCGCCGCCAGCTCCCGCAGCCGCTTGATCTGGTCCCGCTCGCGCGCCGGGTCGGCCGGCGGCAGCTTGTGCTCGGCCTTGAGCCGGCCGACCTTCTGGGTCGCCTTGAAGCGCTCGGCCAGCATGTGGACCACCGCGGCGTCGATGTTGTCGATGCTCTCGCGCAGGCTGGTCAGCTCGGCCCGTACGGCGTCGTCGATCCCCTCGGGCGAGCCGGCGTCGGGGGTCGTGGAGTGGTCCGTCATCGGGGCGGCTCCCGGTGTCTGGAGTGGGCGCCCGGCCGTACGGCGGCCGGGCTCGGGCCCGGGCAAATCTAACAGGGCCCCCGCCCGGGCCCCGCACCGTCGGACGGAACCGTCCACGATCCGGACAGCGGGCCGGGACCGCCACCGGCGCCGTGCCCGACGGACCACTCCGCCCGCCCCGACCGACTGCCCTGGCCGACCGCTGCGACCCCTCTGCGACCGACCGCTGCGGCGTGACGCGCCGGGACCGGGGCGGCTCTGGCCGTAGGCTGGGGCACGCATGACCGGAAGTGACCGTTCGAACACTCCCTCAGCACTGGAGGAACCGATCGTGGCAACCACCCGCACCGCCACCACCGCGTGGGAGGGCAACCTCCTCGACGGCAAGGGGCTGGTGACCTTCGCCTCGTCCGGGATCGGCGAGTACCCCGTCTCCTGGCCGTCCCGCGCCGAGGCACCCAACGGCAAGACCAGCCCCGAGGAGCTGATCGCGGCCGCCCACTCCGCCTGCTTCTCGATGGCCCTCTCGCACGGCCTGGCCGGCGCCGGCACCCCGCCCACCAAGCTGGACACCCGGGCCGACGTCACCTTCCAGCCCGGCACGGGCATCACCGGCATCCACCTGACCGTCGTCGGCGACGTCCCCGGACTGGACGAAGCCGGTTTCGTGAAGGCCGCCGAGGACGCCAAGGCCAACTGCCCGGTCAGCCAGGCCCTGGCCGGCACCACCATCACCCTCTCGGCCTCCCTGGCCTGAGCCGCGCCCTTCTCCGCCCTCCTCTTCTCCTCTCTCCCCTTCTTTCTTCCCTCCCGCCCCTCGGCCCCTGTCTCTCGACTCCCGTCCCGCTCCGGACCACTTCCGGCGCGCGACCGGCGCCCAGGGGCGCGGCTTCGGCGCACACGCCCCTGGTGCACATCATGTGATGTACACCAGGGGCGTCTGCACGTACCGCCATTCATGATCACAAAGCGGGCGAATCACCCTGCCGGCGGTCACCGCGTGTTGCCATCCCGGCCTATGATCGGCCGCAGCGCCCTGTCCTTCAGGCGGGTCTCCGCGCGCCGCCACCCCACGACGGGCGGCCCCCGCAGCGGACCGACTCCGAGGACCACGACAGAGTGCGGAGCCGACCGCCGGGTCCCGATTGGCCGGCCGGACCATCGTCAAGCGTCAGCAGCGGACGGGAGCATGCCGTGCCGGGCCAGAACGAGGGGGCCGACGCACACCACCCCGGCGTGCGGCACACGGAATCACCGCGCCACCGCCACCTCGCCTCACCGGTCCTGGAACCGGCCGCCGGATCCCATGGCGGGCCCGTCTCCGGAGCCGCGGGTGCCCCGGCGGGAGCCGGCACCACCTGCGGGACCCTGGCGGAACCCGGCCTGCTGCTATGCCCCACCTGCTCGGCCCCGCTCACCGGCGACACCCACCGGGACCGGTGGCTCACCGGCGGCACCGGCCGGGCCGACGGCGGTACGGACCGAGAGGGCGGCGGCACCGGCCTGGAGGACAGCGGTACCGGTGGGGCTGACACCGGTACCGACCGGGAGGGCATCGGTACCGGCCGGGAGGACATCGGCGCCGACCGGCTGCTGGCCGCGCTGCGGGCCAGTGAGTCCCGGTTCCGGGCCGCCTTCTGCGACGCCGTCATCGGCATGGCCCTGATCGACGCCGAGGACCGCATCATCGAGGTCAACCCCGCCTTCGCCGCCCTGATCGGACGGGGCGTCGGCGACCTGGTCCGCACCCACCTGCACGAGATCATCGACCCGGAGGGCATGCCGGACCGGCTCTTCGCCGAACTCGTCCGCGGTGAGCGGGAACGGTTCCGCGTGGAAAAGCTGCTCAAGCACCGTGAGGGCCACACCGTCTGGAGCAAGGTCACCGTCTCGCTGATCCGGGACGGCGCCGGGGATCCGCTCTACACCCTCGCGCTGGTGGAGGACATCACCGAGCAGCGCCGGCTCGGCGACCGGCTGGAGTACCAGGCCCTGCACGACCCGCTGACCCGGCTGCCCAACCGGGCGTACTTCTTCAAGCGGCTCGACGCCGCCTGCCTCCCAGCGAACGACCAGCCCGGCCCGGCCCCCGCCACCGCCACCGCCGCTGCCGAACGCCGGGTCGGGGTCTGCTACCTGGACATCGACGGCTTCGCGGCCATCAACGAGGCGCTCGGCCACCACATCGGCGACCAGCTGCTGATCGCCGTCGCCACCCGGCTGCGGCGCGGGTTCGACGGGCGCGACACCCACCTGGTGGCCCGGATGGGCGGCGACGAGTTCGCCGTCCTGGTCACCGACAGCCTGGGCAGCGAGCAGCTGACCGAGCTGGCTGCCCGGATCCTGGAGGCGCTGGAACGTCCCTTCGACGTCGCCGGGCACCGGCTGGTGATCACCGCCAGCGTGGGCGTGGTCGAGCGGTCCGTGCACGAGACCACCCCGACCGACCTGGTCAAGGACGCCGACGCCACGCTCTACTGGTCCAAGGCCGACGGCCGCGCCCGCTGGACCCTCTACGACCCGGACCGCGGCGCCCACCAGCTCACCCGGCAACTGCTCGCCACCTCGCTGCGCCCGGCCCTGGAGCGCGGCGAGTTCACCATCGAGTACCAGCCGCTGGTCGGCCTGGCCGACGGCGCGGTGCACGGCGCCGAGGCGCTGGTCCGCTGGCGCCACCCCCGTTACGGGACGCTCTCCCCGGACCGCTTCATCCCGCTCGCCGAGGAGACCGGCGCGATCGTGCCGCTCGGGACCTGGGTGCTGGAGGAGTCCTGCCGCCAGGCCCGGCAGTGGCTCGCCGAGTTCCCCGAGACCGAGACCTTCGTGAGCGTCAACCTGGCCGCCCGCCAGATCTGGGACTCCGACATCGTCGCCGACGTCGCCCGGGCCCTCGAACGCACCGGACTGCCGGCCCGGCTCCTCCAGCTGGAGATCACCGAGAGCGCCCTGCTCGGCCCCGGCGGCCGCCCGCTCCAGGCCCTCCAGGCGCTCGCCGACATGGGCGTGCGGATCGCGATCGACGACTTCGGCACCGGCTACTCCAACCTGGCCTACCTCTCCCGGCTGCCGGTGCACGTGCTCAAGCTCGACGGCACCTTCATCGAGGGCTTCCGCGAACCCTCCCCGACGGACCGTCCCGGTTGCCCGGAGCTCGGCGCCCGCCGCAGCGACGCAGACGAGCAGATCGTCGGCGCGATGGTGCAGCTCGCCCACACCCTCGGCCTGACCGTCACCGCCGAGGGCATCGAGAGCGCCGCCCAGGCCGAGCGCCTGCGGCTGACCGGCTGCGACACCGCCCAGGGCTGGTACTTCGCCCGCCCCGGCGAGGCCGAACTGGTCGCGGCCATACTCCGCGAGGGCCGCCACGCCCTGGGCCGCCGGTAGCCCGCCGGTAGTCGCGGGGACTGAGAGCTGGGGACTGAGAGCTGGGGCGGGACGGACCGAGTGGCGCGGACCGCCGCCGGGTGGACCGTGCCCCGCCGTCCGGTCAGGCCGTCGCCGTCACGCGGTACCCCTCGGCGATCAGGCCGTCGCCGTCAGGCCGTACGCCTCGGCGATCAGGCCGTAGGAGCGCTGGCGGGCCTCGTGGCCGTGGATGTGCGAGGTGACCATCAGCTCGTTCACGCCGGTCCGCTTGCGCAGCGCCTCCAGTCCGTCGGCGACCCGGCCCGGGTCGCCGAGCACGACGTTGTCGAGCCAGCTGTCGATGAAGTCCGCCTCGACCGGGCTGTACGGGTACTCCTCGGCCTCCTCCGGGGTGGGGATCGGGCCGGGGTTTCCGCGCCGCAGGCGGAGCATGCCGAGGGCCGCGGAGCGGGCGAGGCGCCGGGCCGAGGGCTCGTCGTCGGCGGCGACCGCGCTCACACCGATCAGCGCGTACGGCTCGGCGAGCACGGCGGAGGGGCGGAAGGACGACCGGTAGAGGTCCAGCGCCGGGATGGTGTTGGCGCTGCTGAAGTGATGGGCGAAGGCGAACGGGAGGCCGAGGCGGCCCGCCAGCTGGGCGCTGAAGCCGGAGGAGCCGAGCAGCCAGACCGGCGGGCGGCCCTCGCCCTTGGGGACGGCGGTCAGCCGGGCGTACGGGTGGCCGTCCGGGAAGTCGCCGTCGAGGAAGTGGGTCAGCTCGGCGAGCTGCTGGGGGAAGTCGTCCGCGCCTTCGGTGAGGCCCCGGCGCAGCGCCCGGGCAGTGGCCGGATCGGTGCCCGGAGCGCGGCCGAGTCCGAGGTCGATCCGTCCGGGGTGCAGGGCCTCCAGCAGGCCGAACTGCTCGGCGATGGCCAGCGGGGCGTGGTTGGGGAGCATGACGCCGCCGGAGCCGAGCCGCAGCGTCGTGGTGTTGGCCCCGAGGTGGGCGAGCAGGACGGCCGGGGTGGAGCTGGCCACCCCGGGCATGCCGTGGTGCTCGGCCACCCAGAAGCGGTGGTAGCCCCACTGCTCGGCCCGGCGGGCCAGTTCGGTGGTGGCGGCGAGGGCCTCGGCGGGCGTGTGGCCGACGCCGACGGTGGCCAGGTCGAGGATCGAGAGCGGAGCGGGTGCCGTTCCGCGGGCGGTGCCCCGGATCGCCGCGCCGGCCGCCGGCCCGGTTCCGTGCTCCTGCTGGTCCTCGGTGGTCATCCCGTCCGCCCTTCTGGCTGCCGTCCTTGAGCCGGCCGCCTTGGAGCCGGCCGTCGTGGCGACCCGCGCGGCCCGGGTGGGCCCGCCGGTCGCTGTCGCCGACCGGGGTCAACCACGGCCGGCGGCTCGCTGTTCCCGCTCGTGGGGTGCCGTCCGGCCAGGGTCCAGGTGGATTCCGGCCATTTCGCGCGAAGTCCGACTGATCCTCCGGCTGACGCAGAGCCAGCGGGCGAACACGGTTGGCGACTTCCCGCCAGCGCCGGAAGTCGCCAGTGTCGGCGCTCGCGGCGGCGGCCGATGTCCGGCAGGCTGGGGACCAGGAGCGGGTCGCCGGAGCGGGATCCGCACTCCACCAGCAAGATCGTCGGGCTGGACCAGCACCGGACGATCACTGCGAGCCCTCGGCGCGGCACCCCGCCCCGGGGGCTCGTTCGGGTTCCGGCGGCCTTCCTCCGCCCGGGCGGCGCACGCCCCGGACGGCCCGCACGCACGGTTCGCCACCTCGCGACGCGGCCGGAATCAACAGCCGTGATCCATCCCATACCGGGGTGCTTCATGCCATGAAAGGTCGAGGCGCTAGCGTTGACCCCTGCAGCCACCTGCTCCTCCGGGAGGCGTGGAGGGAGTAAAGGGCCTTGAACTTCGTGGCGGCGATCGGATCCTCGTGGATCTGCGCGCTGGCGCTCGTCGCCGTGCTCGGTGACGCCCTCCTTCCGTTCATCCCCAGCGGGACGCTGGTCATCCTGGCCGTGCTCAAGACCTCCCAGGTCAACGGCGCGCCTCTGATGCTCGGACTGGGCGTGGCGCTGGCCTCCTTCCTGGGTGACCTCCTGCTGCTCAACCTGGCCCGGCGCGGCGCCCCGGTGCTGCACCGCCGGCTCGCCCGGCGCCCGAAACTGGCGGCCAGCGTGACCCGGGTCCAAGAGGCCCTGATCGAACGCCCGCACGGAGCGGCCGCCGCGATGGTGGTGATCGCGCGGTTCGTCCCGGCCGGGCGAACCGTCCTCGACCTGGCCATCGGCCACTCCCCCGCCCATCCGCACCGGTTCCTGCACTGGTCGGCGCTGGCGGCGATGGTCTGGGCCGCCTACATCGTGACGCTGGGCTGGCTGAACAGCCACTGGTTCAACACCGCCTGGCTGAGCCTCGTGGTCTCCTGCGCGGCGGCCACCGCCATCAGCACGGCGATCGCGCGCATGGTGCGCCGCACCCGCCGGCTCGCCGCGCTCTGACGGTCCGCCCGGCAGTCGTCGCCGACCGGCGGGCCGTCCGCTTCCGGCCGGCCCCGCTCCTTTCCGGCCGATCCGCTCCACCGTTCCGCCCGTTCCGCCCGTCCCACCGTTCCGCCCGCCCCGCCTGGCGGGCCCCTTGGCGGGCCTCGGGCCGCCCCAGCCCAGCAAGGGGCAAAAGTTTTCCCAAATGGGCGACCAACCGGGCCTAACGCTGACGAACTCCACCGAAGTGCGGGCCGACCGGCGGTACCGTACTGACCGGGCCGCAAGGGGTGGGAAGCGTCACAGGACGGCAACAGTCGACGCATCCCCGCAGCCCAGCCGGTCACGCCCGGCGTGTTGAGAGTCGTCAGCGCTCGGCGACCTTGGTGACCGCTGTGGCGACATGACAAGCTAACGGCGGAATACTCATCAATTGCCCGATTTGACCGGTGCGGCTGCGGGCCGCCCTCACCACCGGCGTCGGCACCCAGGGGAGACCATGACCAGCATCTCGCGCAGGACGGTGCTCAGTGCGACCGCGGCGACCGCAGCCCTCGGCGCGGTCACAGCCTGTTCCAGCGGCGGAGCCGGTTCGGGCGGAAAGGGCTCCCCCTCCGTCTCCCAGGATTCCGGCAGCGCGAGCGCGCCCCAGGGCGGCACCTCCGACCCGACCCGGACGGTGGTGCCCAAGGGCACCCCGATCGGCGACGGCTCCAACGCGGACACCGGCCCGCAGCCGAACCAGCCCAAGCCCGAGAAGCTCAAGCCGGGCGAGCGGCCGCCGCAGTTCGTGGTCTTCTCCTGGGACGGCGCGGGCGGCACCGAGGACGGCCAGTTCCCCCGCTTCCTGAAGCTGGCGGAGCAGTACAAGGCCACGATGACCTTCTTCCTCTCGGGCATCTACGCCCTGCCCAAGGGCAAGGCCGACCTGTACCACCCGCCGAAGCACTCGGTCGGCGCCTCCGACATCCCGTACCTGTCGGACGGCGCGGTGAAGAGCACGCTCAAGCTCATCAGCCAGGCCTGGCTGGCCGGGCACGAGATCGGCACCCACTTCAACGGGCACTTCTGCTCCAGCCGTCCGGACAAGAACGGGGTCAACGTGTGGACCCCCGAGGACTGGCAGAGCGAGATCGACCAGGCGATCGGCTTCGTCACCCAGTGGCGGACCAACACCGGCTTCACCGACGTCGACCCGCTCCCCTTCGACTACAAGAAGGAGCTCATCGGCGGCCGCACCCCGTGCCTGGAGGGCCAGAAGGCGCTACTGCCGACCATCGCCAACCTGGGCTGGAAGTACGACGCCAGTTCCTCGGGCGGCCTCCAGATATGGCCGCAGAAGGTGCAGGACGGCAAGATCTGGGACTTCCCGCTGCAGTCCATCCCGTTCCCCGGGCACACCTTCCAGGTCCTGTCGATGGACTACAACATCCTGGCCAACCAGTCCAAGGGCAGCACCAAGGGCGACCCGGCCATGTACGGCGAGTGGCGCACCCAGGCCGCCAACTCCTACCTGGCGGGCTTCGAGCGGGCGTACAACAGCAACCGCGCGCCGTTCTTCGTCGGCAACCACTTCGAGCAGTGGAACGGCGGCATCTACATGGACGCCGTCGAGGAGGCCCTCAAGGCCATCGCGGGCAAGCCCGACGTCCGGCTGGTCTCCTTCAAGCAGCTGGTCGAGTGGCTGGAGGTGCAGGACCAGTCCACCCTGCGCAAGCTGCGCTCGCTCAACGTCGGCCAGGCGCCGGCCGGCGGCTGGGAGAGCTTCCTCGGCACGGCGGGCTGACGCACCGCGCCGAGGGGCGGACGCCCTTGGCGCCGCCGACCGGGACGACAACGGCCGGCGGGGGTTCGACCCCCGCCGGCCGTTGTCGTCCCGGTCGGTTCCCGGGGCCGGACGGCTACCCGGCGGCGGGCGGCTGGCCCGCGGCGGGGACGTCCGCGAGCAGCATGCGGACGATGCTGTCCGCCCCGGCCTCACCCCAGAGGATCGAGTAGTGGTTGGTGCCCGGCACCGGCACGACGGACACCCGCTCCTGGTCCAGCCGGGCCAGCCCGATCCGCTCGTGGTCGTAGAGGCCCTGCGGCTCGTCGAGCAGGCCGCGCTCGGCCCAGAGCAGGTCGGCCGGGCAGGGCAGCCGGTGCACGGCGGTTGCCGCGTCCTCGTCCAGCAGGACCTGGGCGCCGTCGGTCTGCACCGCCTCCAGCACGCAGGAGGAGCGCAGTTCGGGCTCCGTGCCGACGAGGTCGCGCTGGGTGTAGGCGTCTATCCCCTCGGTCCACTCGCCGGCGAAGGCGGGGTGGCCGCGCCAGAACTCCCGGTAGGCGTCCCGGTCCGGGAAGGTCGTGGACAGCCGGGCCAGCGCGGGGCCGAGCACGGCGGCCAGGGCATCCTCCTCACGGACGCCCTGCGGCAGCGGGAAGGTGACCGCTCCGTCGACCAGCAGGACGCGACGGACCAGCTCGGGGTGCCGGACGGCGGCCAGCGCGGTGACCCAGGCCCCCATCGAGTGGCCGACCACCGTGACGGGCCCCGAGCCCAGGGCGCCGATCAGCGCGGCCACGTCGTCGGCGTGCCGGGCCAGCCCGTACGGTCCGGCGACCGAACGGCTCGCGCCGCGGCCCCGCAGGTCGGGCGCGAGCAGGGTGACCCGACCGGCGAGCCGGCGGGCGACCTCGTACCAGGCGAGGCCGTTGGCGGTGATGCCGTGCACCGCCACGATCGTCGGGGCCTGCGGGTCGTCGGCGGGCCAGCGCAGGACGGCGAGGTCCCCGCCGGGCACGGGAACGGTCAACTCCTCGGGCTTCAGCGGCGACTGGCTCACGCGGGGGTACCTCCGGTGGGATGGGCGGTTCCGAGGCCGGTCGGCGCCGGGGCTGAGCGCGCGGCCCGGGCGGACCGGATGCGGGCAGGCAGTCTAGCCAGGCCGCCGGGCAGCAGGTAGACCACGGCGACGAACAGGGCGCCCAGCAGGAACAGGGGTTGGGAGAGCGGCACCTTCAGCACCGCCGGCAGGTCGGCCACGGTCGACGAGTTGGCGAGGTCGCCGAGCCGGTGGCTCGCCCAGGTGTACAGCACACCACCGAGCAGTGGCCCCCAGCGGGTGCCGGAGCCGCCGAGGACGACCATGACCAGGAGCGCGAGCGTGGCGTCCGAGGTGGCGGCCTGCGGGGTGGCACCACCGGTCAGCAGCAGGTAGACCACCCCGCCCAGGCCGGCGAGCCCGCCGGACAGCACGAAGGCGACCAACTTGTAGCCGTAGGGCCGCAGTCCGAGCACCTCGACCCGGCGCTCGTTCTCCTTGATGCCCTCCCAGACCCGGCCCATGGGCGACTTGACGGCCCAGTGGACCGCGGCGACCGTCAGCACCAGGTAACCGACGGCGATCCAGTAGAGGTTGGCGGTGTTCTCGATCCCGAGCAGACCGGAGGGCAGCAGCTCGGCGGGGGCGGAGCGGCCCTCCTCGCCCCCGGTGGCACCACCGGGGTTGCGCTGGACGAGGATCGAGCCGGCCTGGGCGAAGGCGAGGGTGACCATGGAGAAGCCGATGCCGGTGACGCGCAGGCTGACCGAGCCGAGCAGCAGGGCCAGCAGCACGGAGCAGGCGACGCCGAACACCGCGGCGGCGGCGAAGGGCAGTTGCAGCTCCAGCATGCCGAGGTCGGTGGCGTAGAGGCCGGTCGCGAAGTAGAGCGCGTGGCCGAAGGAGAGCAGTCCGGTCCGACCGAGCAGGAGGTCGTAACCGGTGGCGAGGCCCCCGTAGAGCAGGCACAGGGCCATCAACTGGAGGCTTCCGGGGCTGCCGAGCGGGCCGTCGAGCAGTCCCGGGACGGGAAGCGCACTATATGGGGCGACAAGGAGCGTGATCAGCAGAGCGATCGGCCACCAGCGTAGCGCTCTGTGCGCTCCTGTCCAACGAATAGTGACCGAATCACCTGTTCGAGGGATGGCGCCGGACTCGGCCTTGTGTTCACAATGGGTCTCGGCAAGGCCGGTGTCAGTCCCCCTTGCCACAGTGGCGGTGTCGGCGGAGCTGGTGTCAGTCCCCTCTGCCGGCATGGTGGTCACGGCAGGGCTGGTGTCAGTCCCCCCTGTCGGACGGGTGGCGCTGCGGCCGGCCGCAGGACCACCGGTGCTCGTGATCGGTGTTTCGGCGCTCACGCGAGCCTCCCGGTGAGTCCACGGGGTCGGACGAGAAGCAGCACGGCGAGCAGGACGACGACCGAGAGGTCGCCGAGCCCGGCGCCGGTGTAGTAGTTGGCGAACTGCTGGACGAGGCCGACGCCCACCGAGGCGACGGCGGCTCCGGTCACGGAGCCCATGCCGCCCATGACCACGACGACGAAGGCAAAGATGAGCAGGCCGGTCCCCTGGCCGGGGTTGACCGAACCGAAGTAGAGGCCCCCGAGGGCGCCACCGAGGGCGGCGGCCGCCCCGCCGAGGGCGAAGACGAGGGTGAACGCCTTCCGGACGTCGATGCCGAGCGCGGTGACCATCGCCCGGTCCTCGACGCCGGCCCGGACGATCAGCCCGTAGCGGGTGCGGGCGAGGAACAACCGAAGAGCGAGCAGCAACAGGGCGGCGGCGGCCACCAGCACGAAGCGGTTGACCGGGACGGTCGCACCGAGCACGTGCCAGGTGCCGGAAAGCAGCTCCGGCTGGGGGAAGGGGCGGGAGTCCGCCCCCCAGATCCCCATCAGCAGGGCGGGCACAGCGAGCCCGACCCCGACGGTGGCGAGGATCTGGTCGCGTGGGCGGCTGTAGAGGGGCCGGATCAGGAAGAGCTCCAGCAGGACGGCGGCGGCCGTTCCGACCAGGGTGCCGAACGGCACCGCGAGCCAGAAGGAGAAGCCGGCCTCGGTGCCGGCCCACCAGGTGGCATAGGCGCCGATGGAGAGCAGGGCGCCGTGCGCGAAGTTGAGCACGTCCATCAGACCGAAGATCAGCGACAGACCGGAGGCGACCAGGAAGTACAGCGCACCGAGACCGAGTCCGGTACAGAAAAGGAGGACGACGGTGTCCATCAGGGCTTCACCTCGGCGGTGACGACAGGGGCGGCCGGAGAGGAGGCGGGCCGGGGCCCGCCGGCGAGCGGGTGGCGGGAGCCGACGCCGAGCAGGCGGCGGGCGGCTTCCTCGTCGGCCAACAGCTCGGCGGTGTCACCGCGGTGGGCGGTGCGGCCGTCGGCCAGGACGGCGCAGGTACCGGCCAGCCGGCGGACGAGGGCGAGGTTCTGCTCGACCAGCAGGACGGGCACGGCCTCGGCCGCACGCGCCAGCACCTCGGCCACCTCGGAGACGATCTTCGGGGCCAGGCCCTTGGTGGGCTCGTCGGCGATGATCAACCGGTTGCGGTTGAGCAGCGTCCGACCGATCGCCACCATCTGCTGCTGGCCACCGGAGAGCGTCCCGGCCAACTGGCCGGCCCGCTGCTTGAGTTCGGGGAAGAGCTCGTGGACGAGCGGGTAGTTCGGCTCACCGGCCTCGCCCCCGCTCCCGGCGGCGCGCTCGGCGAGGCGGAGGTTCTCGGCGACCGTCAGGCCGGCGAAGATCCCCCGGTCCTCGGGTGCGTACCCGATGCCATGGCGAACGACCAGATGCGTGGGAAGGGAGGAGAGTTCGGCACCGGCGAGCCGGATGCTTCCGGTGCGCGGCACCAGGCCCATGACGGCCTTGACGGTGGTGGTCTTGCCGGCGCCGTTGCGGCCCAGGAGCGCGGTCACCCCGGCGGGGGCCACGTCGAAGTCGACGCCGTGCAGGATGTGCAGCCCGTCGATGCCCACCCGCAGATCGCGAACGGAGAGGAGGGGATCGGCAGCGGACGACGGTGAGGAGGCGGAGCGCGCCGAAGGAGAGGTGCGCTGAGCGGAGAACGGAGAGGAGGTCACAACGCCTCACCCAGGTAGGCCTGTTGCACGGTCGGGTCGGCCATCACGGCCTCGGGGGTGTCCAGGGCAAGCAGGGTGCCGTGGTGCATCACCGCGAGCCGGTCGGCCAGGCCGAGCAGGACGTCCATGTGGTGCTCGACCATCAGGACGGTCCGGCCCAGGTCGCGGTGCACGGAGCGGATCAGCTCGGTGAGAGCGGGCACCTCCTCCGCGCTGACACCGGCCATCGGCTCGTCCAGCAGGATCAGCCGGGGCTCGGAGACCAGCAGAACGGCCAGCTCCAGCTTGCGCTTCTCCCCGTGCGAGAGCGCACTGGCCAGGGTGTCCGCACGGTGGGTGAGATCGGTGCGTTCCAAGGTGTCGGCCAACTGCTGCTCGTAGCGGTCGGCGCGGCGCCAGAGCCGGTACGAGGCACGCGGCCCGGCCGCTGCCTGGGCGGCCAGGCGGACATGGTCGGCGACGGTCATCCCCGGCCAGAGGGAGGAGGTCTGGAAGGTGCGGCCGAGCCCGCGGCGGGCCCGGGCGTGCACCGCCTCGGCGGTGATGTCCGCACCGTCGAGGTGGAGGCTGCCATGGGTCGCCGGGTAGATGCCCGAGATCAGGTTGAACAGGGAGGTCTTGCCGGCGCCGTTGGGCCCGATGAAGGCGATGAACTCGCCTTCGCCGACCGAGAAGGAGACGTCCTCGACAATCGGCACGCCGCGGACGGCCCAGCCGAGCCCGTCCAGTCGCAGCACCGGAGAGGAGGACGCGGAGGAACGCACGGCCGACGTGGACGCGACGGACGCGCCGGAGGAGCCGGAAGAAGTGGAGGTGGTACGGGCGGACATCGGGATCAGCCCGCCATCGGGGTGACCGGAGGTGCCGCCTCGTCCGCGGTCAGGGTCTTCTCCACCGAGGGCTTGGCGGCGGCGCCATTGCCGGTCAGCCGCACCTGGAACATCGGCTGAAGCAGGGCGTGGTCCTCGGCGCGGACCGTGGTCTTCCCCTTCACCCCGTCGAAGCTCCAGCCCTCGAGGGCCTTGACCAGGGCCGAAGTGTCGTCGGCGGAGCCGTGGTTGGACTCGACGGCGTGCACGATCATCTGGGCGGCGGTGAAGCCGTCCGGGGTGAAGATGTCCGTCTTCCCCCCGGCGGCGGTGACGGCGTCGGTCATGGCCTTCTCCACCGGGGTGCCGGCGGCGCCGTCGAAGTAGTGGTTCAGGAAGGAGATCTTCTCGGCCGCCGGGCCGAACAGCGGGTAGGAGGCGGCCAGGTCGAGGCCGGTGACGACCTTGGTGTCGGCGAACACGTCCTGCTGGTTGAGCGCCGTCCACAGGGCCGAGGCGGTGTCGCCGGCCCAGGCGACGAACAGCAGGTCGGGCTTGGCGGTCTTGGCCTGGGTGGCGAAGGGGGTGAGGTCGGTGGCGCTCGGCGGGGCGAGCACCTGGTCGACCGTCGCGCCCTCGGCGCCGAGCACCGCCTTCACCGCGGCCACGTTGGCCTGGCCGAAGGCGTTGTCCTGAGCGAGCACGGTGACCTTCTTGCCCTTGGCGTCACCGACGAACGAGGCCGCGGTCTTGATGTCCTGGTAGGACTGGCGGCCGGAACGGAAGGTGTACTTGTTGAGCCCGGTGGCCTTGTCGGCCGCGGCGGGGCCGCTGATGAAGAGCACCTTGTTCTGGGCGGCGATCGGGCCGACCTGGAGGGCCACGCCGGAGGCGGTGGAGCCGGCCAGCACCTTGTAGCCCTTGCCGATCAGGTCCTTGGCGGCGGACACCGCCTTGGCCGGGTCGCCGGCGTCGTCCTGCTCCTCGAACTCGATCTTGTGTCCGTCGACCGCGCCGGTGCCCTTGGTCGCATAGCTCAGGCCGGCCTTGAAGCCCTCCAGGTACTGCTTGCCGTAGGCGGCCAGCGGTCCGGTCTTGGAGTACACCAGGCCGACCTTGATCGGGCCCTTCGATCCACCGTCCGCCGCGCTCGTCCCAGCTGTGCCGGCCTTGGCGCAGCCCGAGGCGAGCAGGACGCAGGCCGCGAGGGCAGCGAGCTTCCGGGTCGGGCCGCCGGTCAGGGAGTCGGCCAGGCGGGCGCCGGAGGCGGTCCTGGAGGGGGCTGTCGAGCTGCGCATGGTGACCGACTCCTGAGGTGCGGCGGGGTGGATGCGGGAACCGTAGGTGTGCGGTGAGAGCAGCGACATGTGCCTGGTCGACGCATCAGCCCATCAGGATGTGGTGGCAACCGACATACCGTCGGCCGGTCGCCGTCCCTGGGCTCGTAGATGTGGCTCACCGACACGGATCAGCTCTCACCCATGGGGGTGGCCGCCATGGCTGCGATGGCCCCCGCCCGGTGACGGTGGAGGGGCGCGGAGCCCGTCCGGCGGCAGCCACCCCAGCGGCGCGTCCGCCCCGGTCAGGCCCAGGCAGGACCCCAGCCCGGTCTGGCACGGCCGTGGGCTCCGCGCGGTTCCCGAGCCCGCCGGCCACCCTCCCCGTCTACCCCTCCGTCTCCGCCGCCTGCCCGTCCCCGCCGCCTCCCCGCCGCCTCCGCCCTCCGCCCTCCGTTCCTCCCCTCCTCCCACTCCCTCACGAGGTGACCCCTTGGACAAGGTCCTGGACTCCCCCGCCGACGCGGTCGGGGACATCCCCGACGGCGCGGTCCTGGCCGTCGGTGGCTTCGGCCTCTGCGGCATCCCGAGCACGCTGATCGGCGCCCTGGTGAACTCCGGCACCACCGGACTTCGGGTGGTCTCGAACAACTGCGGGGTGGACGACTGGGGGCTGGGCCTGCTGCTGCGGGCGGGCCGGATCGCCCGGATGACCTCCTCGTACGTCGGGGAGAACAAGGAGTTCGCCCGGCAGTACCTCTCCGGCGAGCTGGAGGTGGAGCTGACCCCGCAGGGCACGCTGGCCGAGCGGCTGCGGGCGGGCGGATCCGGCATCCCGGCGTTCTTCACCCCGGCCGGGGTCGGCACCCAGATCGAGGAGGGCGGGCTGCCCTGGCGCTACGCGGCCGACGGCTCGGTGGCCCTGGCCTCCCCGCCGAAGGAGGTCCGGGAGTTCGGCGGCCGCCGGTACCTGATGGAGGAGGCGATCACGGCGGACTTCGCGCTGGTCCGGGCCGAGGTGGCGGACCGGCACGGCAACTGCGTCTTCCACGCCGCCGCCCGGAACTTCAACCCGCTCTGCGCGATGGCGGGCCGGATCACCCTGGTCGAGGCGGACCGGATCGTCGAACCGGGCGAGCTCCCGCCGGACGCGGTGCACCTGCCCGGGGTGTACGTCGACCGGGTGGTGGCCGCCGACCCCGAGGACCGCCGCATCGAGCGCCGCACCGTCCGCCCCGCACTCCAGGAGGCCTGACCCGATGCCCATCGAGACTGCCGACCCCGCCCCCGTCACGGGCACCCCGGCCGCCCCCGCCCCCGCCCTCGCCCTCGACCCGCGCAACGCCCTGGCCGCCCGCGCCGCCCGCGAGTTGCGCGACGGTCAGTACGTGAACCTGGGCATCGGCCTGCCGACGCTGATCCCCAACCACCTCCCGCCGGGCGTCGAGGTGGTGCTGCACTCGGAGAACGGCATCCTCGGCGTCGGCCCGTTCCCGGAGGAAGGCACCGAGCACGCCGACCTGATCAACGCCGGCAAGGAGACGGTGACGGTCGCCCCCGGCGCCTCGTACTTCGACTCCGCATTCTCCTTCGGCATGATCCGGGCCGGGCGGATCGACGTCTCGGTGCTCGGCGCGATGCAGGTGTCGGCCGCCGGGGACCTCGCCAACTGGATGATCCCCGGCAAGATGGTCAAGGGCATGGGCGGCGCGATGGACCTGGTACACGGGGCCCGTCGGCTGATCGTGGTGATGGAGCACACCGCCCGGGACGGCTCGCCGAAGATCGTCGAGGATCTGTCACTTCCGGCCACCGGCCGTGGAGTTGTCGACCGGATCGTCACCGACCTCGCCGTGATCGACGTGACCCCGGAGGGTCTGCGGTTGGTGGAGACGGCTCCGGGCGCGGACTTCGCGGAGGTCCGGTCGGCGACCGGCGCCACCCTGCTGCCCCCGCTCTGAGCAGTCCGATCCCGTCCGTCCGGCCGGGTCGCCTCTGAGGGGCGGTCCGGCCGTTCCGCTACCCCGCGAACCACCCCCAGACCACCCCCAGACCACCCCCAGACCACCCCCAGACCACCCGCGAACCACCCGCGAACCATCCGCAGGCCACTCGCGGAGCACCCACAAACCACCCCGGAACCCAATTCCCCCGCAATAGCATCAACCCCCGCCATTGCGGCCGGGAACCCTGGCATCTTCATGCCTCGGCGGCGGCGATCTCCCGGACTGGTTGCGATCACCGTTGCGCTCAGGGAGAGTTGAGGAGACCAAGGGTCCCGACGTGCCCGGAGGGGAAACGGGAAAGTGCATCGGGATCCCGAATTCGAAGCCGCCGCACCGCCCGCACCGACGCACCACGGAACCGATCGCACACGCCGAATGCGCTGGACGGCCCAGCCGATTCGAGCCGACGCCGACCGGTTCCGCCCCGTTCCGCCCCGTTCCACTTCCACCCGGACGGCTCCGAGTCGAGGCAAGCCCACGCAGAAGCCGAGCGAGCCCAGCGAGGCGCGAACTCCGGGGGGAGCAGCTATGACCACGCCGCCGTTCTCACGACGAAAGGGCGTCGGAACGGCCCACGGGCGAGGTCCCGGGCAGCTGGACGAGGCCGCCCTGAGCACCGTTCCCGTTCCAGAAGCCCCTTACGACTACGGCCACTTCAGTCGCCTGGCCGGCCCGGCGTACGACCCGGACGAGGACGACGACCTCGGCGGCGGCGTCTACTGGCCCGAACCGGCCGCCCGCTACGACCCCGCCCCGACGGGCGCCGCCCCACACGACTACGCTCCACACGACTACGCCCCACACGACTACGCCTCGTACGACTACGCCCCGCCCCCCACACCCCCCTACCGCGTCCGGTACCGCAGTCTGCTGCGCCGCGAGCCGCACCGGATCCGCGCCGCCCTGCTGATGATGGCGGCCCCCGTGGTGGAGGCGGTGCTGCTGGTCTGGTTGCTGCTGCCGGAGCACTGGCCCGAGCGGCTGGACGAGACGAACGTCCTGGTGCTCCTCGGCGACAAGGTGATGATCGGCATCATCGCCGTGGTCGAGGTGTTCCGGCTGGTCAACGTCGTCTCCAACACCCACGCCACGCTGGTCGCCCGCGACCCGGTCCCGGTGACACCGGAGGCCGGGACCCGGGTCGCCTTCCTCACCACCTGCGTACCGGGCAAGGAACCGCCCGAGATGGTCCGGGCCACGCTGACCGCGGCCCGGGCCGTGCGACACAACGGACCGTACGACGTCTGGTTGTTGGACGAGGGAAACGATCCTGCAATGCAGGCGCTCTGCACCGAGCTGGGCGTGCGCCACTTCAGCCGTGCCGGCCGGCCGCACTGGAACCGGCCGAAGGGTCGGTTCCGCGCCGGGACCAAGCACGGCAACTACAACGCCTGGCTCCAGGCCCACGGCGACGACTACGAGTTCTGGGTGTCCGTGGACACCGACCACGTCCCGCTGCCGGACTTCTGCGAGCGGATGCTCGGCTACTTCCGCGACCCTGACGTGGCATTCGTGGTCGGCCCCCAGGTGTACGGGAACTACCGCACCTCGGGCTCGGCCGTCACCAGGTTCTCCGAGAGTCAGCAGTACCTCTTCCACGCCCTCATCCAGCGCGCCGGAAACCGTTACGGCGCGCCGATGTTCGTGGGCACCAACAACGCCGTCAGAATCCGGGCGCTCCAGTCGATCGGCGGGTTGTACGACTCCATCACCGAGGACATGGCGACCGGCCTGGAGTTCCACCGCAGCCGGAACCCGGAGACCGGGGAGCGCTGGAAGTCCGTGTACACCCCGGACGTGCTGGCGGTCGGCGAAGGGCCGTCCTCCTGGACCGACTTCTTCTCCCAGCAACTGCGCTGGAGCCGGGGCACCTACGAGACCCTGCTCACCCAGTACTGGCGGGTGCTGTGGAAGCTGTCGCCCGGCCGGCTGCTCAACTACTCGCTGATGGTGGGCTTCTACCCGATGGCGGCGCTCACCTGGCTGCTCGGCGGCCTGTCCAGCGTGCTCTACCTGGGCTTCGGCGCCTCCGGTGTGCACGTCTCCTCGGAGATCTGGATGATGCTCTACAGCGACGCCGCCGCGCTCCAACTCCTGCTCTACACCTGGAACCGCAAGCACAACGTGAGCCCGCACGAGCCGGCCGGCTCCTCCGGGGTCGCCGGCATGGTGATGTCGGCGCTCTGCGGCCCGGTCTACGCGGCCTCGCTGCTCCAGGCACTCGTCCGCCGCCGCAGCCGCTTCGTGGTGACGCCCAAGGGCCGCTCGGCCAGTACCGACCGGCTCGGCGCCTTCCGCTTCCACCTGTTCTGGACGCTGGTGTTCGGCGGCGCGATCACCGCCTCCTACTTCACCGGCTACGACCACGCCGCGATGCGCACCTGGGCCTGGATCGCCCTCCTGCTCACCCTCCTGCCGGTCCTGATCACGGTCGGCGACGCCGTCCGTCGCCGCCGGACCCGCCCCACCGCCACCCTCACGGTCACCGGCGGCCCGGCCTCGACCCCGGGCGTCCTCCTGGAGAAGCGCCGCCCGCGCCACGCCCGCGACCCCCGAACTCCCCGAGCCTCCGTACCGCCCCGAGCCTGCGCAGCCTCTGTACCGCCCGCAGCCTCCGTACCCGCCGGAGCTCCCGTTCCGCCCGGAACCCCCGAACCCCCCGGAACTCCCGAACCCCCCGGAACCCCTGTACCGCCCGGACACCCCCTGACACCCACCCACTGACGACCTCCCGAGGGGAGCACCCACGTGAAGATCCACAAGGCCGGCCGCACCAAGCGCCTCGCCCTCGGCAGCACCGTCGCACTGACCGTGGCCGGGATGAACGCGCCGGCCGTCCTCGGCTTCGCCTCCGAGCAGTACCACCACTACGTGATCAACCGCCCCGAGTACAAGGCGCAGTACGGCCACTGGCAGACCCTGTCGCTGCCCGCCGAGTTCCGGGTCAACGCCGTGCACGCCACCCTGCTGCGCACCGGCAAGGTCCTGATCGTGGCCGGCTCCGGCAACGACGAGAAGCAGTTCAACGCGGGCACCTTCAAGAGCCTGCTCTGGGACCCGGCCGAGAACACCTACAAGCTGGTCCCGACGCCGGCCGACATGTTCTGCGGCGGCCACACCTCTCTGCCGGACGGCCGCGTCCTGGTGGCCGGCGGCACCCAGCGCTACGAGAAGCTGGCCGGCGCCGTGAAGAAGGCGGCGGGCGTCATGCGGGTGCGCAACGAGAGCCCGGAGCACGACCGGACCTTCCCCAAGGGCACCGTCTTCGTCTCGCCGGACGGCCACGAGTACGCCAGCACCGCCGCGGTGACCGTCCCGGCCGCGACCAAGACCGGCTCCGGCAAGCAGACCGTGGTGACCGCCGGCGAGCAGCACGTGTACGTGGAGGCGGTCGGCCCGGGCCCGGACTACGCCTCCGACTCTCCCGCCCAGTACCGGATCAGGGGCCTGAGCGGCGCGGACGCCCACAACCTGTACGGGCAGAACGAGAAGCTGACCCTGGACAAGCAGGAGTACCAGGGCATCCGCTCCGCCTTCGAGTTCAACCCGGACACCGAGCTGTACGAGCCGGTCACCGACATGGCCCACGCCCGCTGGTACCCGACGCTGACCGGGCTGGGCGACGGCCGGGTGGTCACCGTCTCCGGGCTGGACGACACCGGGGAGATCCTCAACGGCAACGACAACGAGATCTACGACCCGAAGACCAAGTCCTGGTCCAAGGGGCCCGACCACTACTTCCCGACCTACCCGGCGATCTTCCTCACCGCCTCCGGCCGGCTCTTCTACTCCGGTTCCAACGGCGGCTACGGCCCCGGCGACAAGGGCCGCGAGCCCGGCCTGTGGGACCTCTCGAACGGGGCCTTCCAGCCCGTCCCCGGTCTGCGCGACCCCGGCCTGACCGAGACCTCCTCCTCGGTGCTGCTGCCGCCCGCGCAGGCGCAGCGGGTGATGGTGCTCGGCGGCGGTGGCGTCGGCGAGTCCCCGCTGTCCACGGCCCGCACCGACATCGCGGACCTCTCCTCCGCCAAGCCGGTCTTCACCCCGGGACCGGACCTGCCGGCCGGCGGCACCCGCTACCTCAACAGCGTGATCCTCCCGGACGACACCGTCTTCACCACCGGCGGCTCCAGCGGCTACCGCGGCCGCGGTGACAGCGACCTGCTCAAGGCGCAGGTGTACCACCCGGATTCGAACAGCTTCAGCACCGCCGCCGAGCCGACCGTCGGCCGCAACTACCACTCCGAGGCGCTGCTGCTGCCGGACGGCCGGGTCGCCGTGCTCGGCTCCAACCCGCTCTTCGCCGACAAGGCCGAGACGCAGCCGGGCGGCTTCGAGCAGCGCATCGAGATCTACACCCCGCCGTACCTGTACCACGGTGACCGCCCGCAGGTCGGTGCCGTTCCGCGGACGGCCAGGCTCGGCGGGTCCGTCACGGTCGGCACCGCCCGGCCGGAGGCGGTCGCCACCGCCAAGCTGATCCGGCCGAGTTCGGTGACCCACGTGACGGACGTCGAGCAGCGCTCGGTGGCCCTGGACGTCACCGGGCGGACGGCGGACGGCGTCTCGCTCGCCCTGCCCGGCAACGCCGACCTGCTGCCGCCGGGCTGGTACATGCTGTTCCTGACGGACTCCGCCGGCACCCCGTCGGTCGCCCGCTGGATCCAGGTCACCGGCTGACACCCGAGACTGGCGCGGGCAGCACGGGCAGAGCGGGCGGCACGAGCACCCTCAGCGCGCCGCCCGCGCCAGCCCGAGCGCGTACGGCAGCCAGAACTCGCCCGCCCGGGGCTCGCCCCGGCCGCAGTCGCCGTCCGACTCCCCCGGGTTCTTGATCCACAGGTAGGCGTCCACCCCGGGCCGGCCGGTCTCGGTGGTCGGCCGCTCGCCGAGCGCGCGCCCGGGCGGGTTGCACCAGGAGGCACCGCCCAGCGCCCCGTTGCCGCTGCGGCTGGTGTCGATGACGAAGTTCTTCCCGCCGAGGGCCGCGGAGAGCCTGGCGCCGTACGCCGCGTTCCGGTCGGTGTCGTAGAAGTTGGCGACGTTCACGGCGAAGCCGTCCGCCGCCGCGATGCCCGACTTGCGCAGGGCGGTGGCCAGTTCCGCCGGGTCCTGCGCCCAGCCCGGGTTGCCGGCGTCCAGGTAGACCCGCGCGTTCGGGTTCTTCTTCAACTCCTGGACGGCGAAGGCCAGCAGGCCGTACCGCTCGGCGGCGAGGTCGCCCTTGATCCCGCAGTCGTCCAGGGTGTGCGCGACGGCGTCCGGCTCCAGCACCACCCAGGCCCTGCGGTCCCCGAGGGCCTGCGCGACGCCGGTGATCCAGGCCCGGTAGGCGGCCGCGTCGGGGGCGCCGCCGGCCGAGTACTGGCCGCAGTCGCGGTGCGGGATGTCGTACGCGACGAAGACCGCCGTCCGGCCCGCCTCGGTGGCCTGCCGGCTCACCTGCTCGGCGATCTCCCGGGCGCCCTGCTCGCCGAGCCACTGGGAGGACGGCTGGGCGGCGATCCGCTGCAGCTCGTCGGCCTCCGCCGTCCGGCCCTGGCCGCGCAGCGCGGTCACCTGGTGGGCGGCGTTGGTCCGGTCGGAGACGTAGAAGGCCTGTCCGGGGAGCTGGGCGAGCCCCCCGCCCGGACTCGCGACGGCGCCCGGCTTGCCGCCGTCCGACCCGCTACAGCCGGAAACGACGGCCATCACCCCGGCCAGCAGCGCGCCCACGGCCCACCGCAACGTCCCCGTCCGCCCCAGCCCGTGCACGTGACGCCCCTCCCCGAACCGGTCCGGCGACCGGTCGGCACCAGCTAAGCACACCCGGTACCGGCTGACGTCCACCGCCGCTGAACGCCAAGTGGCCGTGGACGAACGGGACATCGAACCCGTCCGATCCACGGCCACCTGCACTCGAACCGAGGCGCTCACACCGAGGTGCTCACGCCTCCTTCAGGTTCGGCACCTGCCAGTCGATCGCCTCGGCGCCGAAGGAGTCCAGCGCGGTGTTGATCTGGGAGAACGGGCGGCTGCCGAAGAACAGCTTGGCGGACAGCGGCGACGGGTGCGCCCCCTGCACCACCACGTGCTTGGCGGTGTCGATCAGCGGCAGCTTCTTCTTCGCGTAGTTGCCCCACAGCACGAAGACGACCGGCTCCTCGCGGTCACTCACCGCCTTGATCACCGCGTCGGTGAACTTCTCCCAGCCCTTCGCCTTGTGCGAGTTGGCCTCGTGCGCGCGGACCGTGAGCACCGCGTTGAGCAGCAGCACGCCCTGCTCGGCCCAGTGCATCAGGTAGCCGTTGTCCGGGGCGGGGATGCCCAGGTCGGCGTCCAGCTCCTTGAAGATGTTGCGCAGCGACGGCGGTGTCTTGGTGCCCGGCAGCACCGAGAAGCTCATGCCGTGGGCCTGGCCGTTGTCGTGGTACGGGTCCTGGCCGAGCACCAGCACCCGGACCTTGTCGTACGGGGTGGCCTCCAGCGCGGCGAACTCCTGGCCGCTCGGCGGGAACACCTCGTGCTCCGCGCGCTGGGCCGCCACGAAGGCCGCCAGCTCGGCGAAGTACGGCTTCTCCGTCTCGGCGCCCAGCACCTCGCGCCAGGACTCGGGCAGCTCCAGCCCGCCGCCCGCGCCGGCCTCGACCACGCCCGCCTCGACCGTGTCCGTCACGACATCTACCTCCCACACCGCGGCTGCTGCGCCGCACGCCCTCTTTCACCCCGAACGCTACACAGCCCCACCGACAACTCACGTTCCCGGAGCCGGTTGCGGGCCCGGAGGGACGACCGTCACCCGCCCCTACCCGCGGGTACGAAGCGGCCCCGCCCCGGCGACCGGCCGGAACGGGGCCCACGACAGAACGGCAGCGGCCGAGCCGGGCCACGCCCGGACGGGCACGGCCGGAGAGCGACCGGAGCGAGGACGCCCCTAGATCAGCTCGATCAGGTCGGCGATCGACTGGACCACGCGGCCCGGCCGGTACGGGAAGCGCTCCACGTCGGCGGCGGAGGTCAGCCCGGTGAGCACCAGGATGGTCTCCATACCGGCCTCCATGCCCGCGACGATGTCGGTGTCCATCCGGTCGCCGATCATCACCGCCGTCTCGGAGTGGGCCCCGGCGGTGTTCAGCGCCTCGCGCATCATCAGCGGGTTGGGCTTGCCGACGAAGTACGGCTCGACCCCGGTCGCCTTGGTGATCAGGGCCGCGACCGAGCCGGTGGCCGGCAGCACGCCCTCGGTGGAGGGGCCGGTCTCGTCCGGGTTGGTGCAGATGAACCGGGCGCCCTGGTTGATCAGGCGGATCGCCTTGGTGAGCGCCTCGAAGGAGTAGGTGCGGGTCTCGCCGAGCACCACGTAGTCGGGGTTGTTGTCGGTCAGCACGTAACCGGCCTGGTACAGCGCGGTGGTCAGCCCCGCCTCGCCGATCACGTACGCGGTCCCGTTCGGCCGCTGGCTCTTGAGGAACTTGGCGGTGGCCAGGGCGGAGGTCCAGATGCACTCCTCGGGCACCTCCAGTCCCATCCCGGCGAGCCGGGCGCTGAGGTCGCGCGGGGTGTAGATGGAGTTGTTGGTGAGGACCAGGAAGGGCTTGCCGGACTCCCGCAGCTTGCGCAGGAACTCCTCCGCCCCGGGGATCGGAGTGCCCTCGTGGATGAGGACCCCGTCCATGTCGGTCAGCCAGGACTCGATGGGCTTGCGCTCTGCCACGTGCGTGTCTCCCGAAGTGTTGCAACGTCATGCGTAGTACGAGGGCCCTGACGCGGCACAGCCTAATCCGCCCGGGTGTCCGGGGACAGAACGTCCCGCCCACCGGAACGTCCCCGGCGCTGCCCGGCCGCGCTGCCCGGCGCCCGTGCACCAAACCGGGAGCAAGCGGGCGCCTCGTGATTGAGTAGGCGCATGAACCCGAAGACGAGCTCCGGTCCGTTCCGCGTCGGCCTGATCGGCTACGGCCTGGCCGGCTCCGCGTTCCACGCGCCGCTGATCGCCACCACGCCGGGCCTGCGGCTGGACGCCGTGGTGACCGCCAACCCCGAGCGGCGGGCCCAGCTGGTGCGTGAGCACCCGGGCGCCCGTGCCGTGGACACGCCCGAGCAGCTGCTCGCCGACCCGGACGCACTCGACCTGGTCGTCATCGCCTCGCCCAACCGCACCCACGCGCCGCTCGCCCGCGCCGCCCTGCGGGCCGGCCTGGCCACCGTGGTGGACAAGCCGCTGGCGGGCACCGCCGCCGAGGCGCTGGAGCTGTGCCGGCTCGCCGAGGAGCGGGGCGTCCTGCTCTCCGTCTTCCACAACCGGCGCTGGGACGGCGACTTCCTCACCGCGAGCCGCCTGGTGCGCGGCGGCGCGCTCGGCCGGGTGCACCGCTTCGAGTCCCGGTTCGAGCGTTTCCGCCCCAAGCCCAAGCCGGGCTGGCGGGAGCTGGCCGACCCGGCCGAGGTCGGCGGCACCCTGTACGACCTGGGCAGCCACCTGGTCGACCAGGCGCTCACCCTGTTCGGGCCGGTCGAGACGGTGTACGCGGAGATCGACGTGCGGCGCGACGGCGCGGTGGTGGACGACGACGCTTTCCTCGCCCTCACCCACGCCTCCGGCACCCGCTCCCACCTGTGGACCAGCGCCATCACCCCGCTGATCGGCCCGCGGCTGCGGGTGCTCGGCGACACCGCCGGCTACGTCAAGCCCGGCATGGACCCGCAGGAGGCCGACCTGCGGGCGGGGCTGCGCCCGGACGGCACCCGCCCCTGGGGCGCCGACCAGCCCTCGCACTACGGCACGCTCGGCACGGACGAGTCCGCGATCTCGCTGCCGACCGACCCGGGCGACTACCCCGCCTTCTACCGGGGCGTCGCCGCCACCCTGGCGACCCCGGGCACCCCGCCCCCGGTCGACCCCCGCGACGCGGTGGCCGCCCTGGCCGTCCTGGAGGCCGCCCGTGCCTCCGCCGCGACCGGGACGGCGGTCCGCCTGGGCTGACGGACGGCCTCTCCTCCGGCCCGTTTCCCCCTCCCTTGAACCGAACTCCTACGATGATCACCATGAGCACCCGGGGGGAGGGGCGGGCCGCGATCAAGGCCGCGACGACCGTGGCGGACGAGGTGGAGCGCAGCGGGACGGCCTCCCTCACACCCCGATGACCTCCACCGCCGAGCCCAGCCCCCGGAAATCCGCCACGTTGCGGGTGTACAGCGGCAGCCCGTGGGCCGAGGCCACCGCGGCGATCATCAGGTCTATCCGGCGCGGGCGCGGCTGCCGGCCCGCGGCGATGGTGAGGGTGACCAGCGTCCCGTAGCGGGCGGCGGCGGCCGCGTCGAAGGGCAGCGGGTCGAAGTCCGCCATCGCCGCGCCCAGCACCTCCAGCCGGGCCGCCCGGCTGGCCGGGTCCCTGGCCATCGACACGCCCTGCTGCAACTCGGCGAAGGTGATCGCGGTCAGCTCCGGCACGGCCGGCAGGTCGGCGGGGTTGAGCAGTGCCAGGTCGATGTACACGCAGGTGTCCAGCACCCCGGCCGGCCGTCGCCGGGGCGCCCTGCGGCGCTCAGCCACGCCGCCGCTCGAACGGGTCGTCGCCCTCGTCCCCCACCAGTTCCTCGGGCCCGAAGTACTCCTCGGCCTCCTTGCGCATCTGCTGGTAGTCCACCCGCGGCAACTTCACGTGCCGCGCCACCAGCTCCTCCGCCGTGAGCCGTCGCCGCCCGGACACCGGCCGCAGCTCGGCGACCTCGACCCCGTTCCTGGTGATGTGGAAGGTCTCCCCCGCCTCCACCGCGTCCATCACCGCGGCGGAGTTGTTCCGGAACTCCCGCTGGGTAATCGTCTTCACCCCTCCACGGTAGCCCCGTGTAGCCCCGCCGGCTACACCCCATGCACGCTCCTTGCACGTCCCCTGCACGTCCCGACCCCTGACCGGGAAAGGCACCTTCGATCACGAACGGAAACGGGGCGGCGACGGACGCGGGCGCGGGTGGGAAAGCGCCGCCGGGGAAATCCCCGACGGGCGGGAACCCCGGGGCTCGTAGGATCGTCGTGCTGGTACGTCAGGGAGCCGAGGGACACCGGGAGGGGGAGGGCGCCGTGGCCGTTGTCGCGATGCTGCTGGGCCTGCTCCGGGTGTTGACCGGGGAGTTGGTGGCCGACAGCGGGACGCTGGCGTCGGTTGCCGCCGTGGCGGCCGTGGTGCTGGTGGCCGGGGCGGTCACCGGGGCGCTGGCCGGGGCGCGGCTCCTGGGGGCGCGGGCGCCGGCGGCGGTGCGCAGCGGGGTGCTGCGGCGTCGGGCATTCGGTACGGCGTTCCTTCCACAGCGCGATCCGGACGCCCGGGGCAGGCGACGCCCCAGGGCGCCGGGAGCGGCCCCGGCGGCCGCGTAAACCCTCTTCCACCGGTCTTCCGCACGTCTTCCGCAAGACCGTGAGACCGCAAGACGTTCTTCGTGGCCGTCCTCCGCCGATCGCTCATGTCCCGAGACCCCGGAGGGCTCGCTTCACCATGTCCGTACTCGCCGTTCTCGACCCGGCCGTCGCCGTGGCGCACGCCGTCGTCGCCGCCGTCGCCCACCTGGTGCCGACCGCGTCGGCCATCGTCCTGTTCACCGTCGCCGTCCGGCTGGCGCTGCATCCGCTGGCGCGGGCGGCGGCGCGCGGGGAAAAGGCCAGGGCGCGGCTGGCGCCGAAGGTCGCCGCGCTGCAGCACAAGCACCGGGACCGGCCGGAGAAGCTGCGGGAGGCACTGGCCGAGATGTACCGCAAGGAGCAGGTGTCGCCGTTCGCGGGGTGCCTGCCGCTGCTGGTGCAGATCCCGTTCTTCTCGGTGATGTACCGCCTGTTCACCACCCCGAACGACCTGCTGGACCGCACCCTGTTCGGCGTGCCGCTGGGCCTGCACGTCACGGGTGCGCACGGCGCCGGGCAGTGGGTGGTGTTCGGGGTGCTGTTCGCCGGGCTGGCGGCGGTCGGGGTCGTCAACTTCCGCCGGGCCCGGCGCGCGGCCGCGACGGCGGCGGCGGCAACGGCGGCGACGGCGGCGACGGCGACGGCGACGGCGACGGCGACGGCGAAGACCCCGGCGGCGAAGGCTCCGGTGCCGCCGGGGGCGGGGCTGCTGCCGTACCTTTCGTTCGGGTCGGTGCTGTTCGCGGCGCTGGTGCCGGTGGCCGCCGTGCTCTACCTGTTGACCACCGGCGTCTGGTCGGCCGCCGAGCGGGCGTGGCTGTACCGGGACGGGACGCCCGTCCCGGCAGCCGCGATGATGAGCTGACGTTCCGTCAGAAGTGGCGCAGCAGCTCGGGGAAGGTCCCGAGCTGCAGCGTCGCCTCGTCGGGGCCGAGTTCCGTGTGCTCCAGCACCCAGGTGTGCTCGTGCGGAATGAAGACGGTGCGCAGGCCGGCCCGGCGGGCGGGGGCGATGTCGGACTTGGGCGAGTTGCCGATCATCCAGGTCCGGCCCGGATCGAGGCCGAGGTCCACGGTGAGCTCCCGGTAGGTGTCGACCGACTTCTCGGCGACGATGTGGATGCCCCAGAAGTGGTGGTCGATGGTGGACTCGGTCACCTTGCGCCGCTGTTCGTCCTGGTCGCCCTTGGTGAGCAGGAGCAGGTGGTGGCGGTCGGCGAGGGCGGCCAGGGTGTCGGCGACGCCGGGGATCAGTTCGACGTCGCGACTGGTCAGCGGGGTGAGCAGGTCGTCGATGCGGGCCTGCTCGTCGGCCGTGGGGGTACGGCTGTTGAGCTGCTGCAGGCAGTCGGCGAGGCTCTGCCGGAAGACGGTGGCGCCGTAGCCGAGGGTGGCGGAGTTCGCGGCCTCGATCTCGTTCAGCAGGGCCCTGGTGCGCACATGCTCGGCCGGGGCGGCGACCCAGTCCAGGAAGCCGTCGATGACCCGCTCGAAGAGGACGTTGTTCTCCCAGAGGGTGTCGTCGGCGTCGAAGATCAGGGTCTGGTCGGTGTGCATCCGGTGGTCTCCAGGGGACGTCGGTCGGGCGGCAGCAAGGATCGTTCGGGCGGCGGGGGCCGGCCGGTGGTGGGGGCCGGCCGGCGGCGGGAGTCGGTCAGGCGGGCGGCAGCAGGCGGGCGGCGCGGTCGAGGGTCTCACGGAGGTTCTCCTCGGTGGTCCGCCGCCCGGCCTCCTCGACGGTGAGCCACTCCAGCGGGGACGCCGGGTTCTCCGGCCGGGCCGACTCCGGGGTGCCGGTGGCCAGCAGGAAGCGCAGGTCGGCGTGGTGATGCGCGGGTTCGGCGGGCGAGGCGGGGACGGGCACCACGGCGAGATGGACGAGGGCCGGGCCGGGCCAGGGGGTGAGGTCGGTCAGACCGGTCTCCTCCAGGCCCTCGCGCAGGGCGATGTCCAGCGGCCGGGTCTCCCCCGGGTCACCGTGGCCGCCGACGTGCAGCCAGGCCTGCTGGCGGACGTGCCAGCGCAGCAGGACGCGGCGGGTGGGCGGGTGGACGATCAGTGCGGAGGCGGTGAAGTGGAGCGGGAAGGTACCCCTGTTCCAGGCGTCGGCGACGTCGAGGAGCCGGCGGACCCGCTCGTGGTCGGCGGTCTCCACCGGCCCGTGCGGGCGGTGGTCCGCCAGCAGTCGGGCCAGGTCGGGGCTCTGGGACGGGCCGCCCGTGGTCACCATGGATCTGCGCTCCTCGTTCTGCTCCGGGACCGCGCGGACCGCGTCGACCGGCCTGCGGGCATGCGGGCATGCTGCGGTGTGCGGGCGCGGGCATGCGGGCGCGGGCGGTCGGGAGCGAGCGGTCGGTCCCGGGGCTTCGGGTTCCGGCGAACCCGCGCAGCCTAGCCCGGCCCGCCCGGGCGGCCCACCGGTTTTCACCGCCGTACAGACCGCCGTACACACCGCTGTTCAGGCCGCTGTTCAGGCCGCTGTTCAGGCCGCCGCCCGGACCGCCCCGCGCCCCCTCCGGCAGCCGTCCGCGACAGACGTTCCACCGGCGGACACCTCCCGTACCACCACCGGCGCCCCACCCGGTCGGGGCGTTCCCCCGGAGGCCGTAGCCTGTGGTGATCGTTTCAGGACAGGTGGAGGGAAGTCGTCATGGTGGCTGCTCCGGCGCTCGCCGAGCTGCGCGAGGTGTGCCAGCCGCAGGCCAAGCTTCAGAGCCGCAACGGCGAGCACTGGGCGGGCCGGATGTACATGCGGGCGATCTCGTTGCGGACGACCCGGCAGCTGGTGCGCACCTCGGTGTCGCCGAACACCCTCACCTGGGTGATGGTGGTGTGCGGGGTCGGCGGCGGCGCGGCCCTGCTGATCCCGGGCCTGACCGGTGCGGTGCTGGCCGCCGTGCTGTTCCAGCTGTTCCTGCTGTTCGACTGCGTGGACGGCGAAGTGGCGCGTTGGAAGCGCCAGTTCAGCATGGCCGGGGTGTACGTGGACCGGCTCGGCGCCTACCTGGCGGACGCCGCGCTGATGATCGGCGCGGGCGTACGGGCGGCGCGCGGCGGCTCTGAGCTGTGGGTGTCGGCGGGGCTGGCGGCCGCGCTGGGCGTGGTGCTGCTCAAGGCCTCGACCGACCTGGTGGACGTGGCCCGGGCCCGCAGCGGGCAGCTCCCGGCGACCGAGGAGTCGACGCAGCCGCGTTCCCAGGGCATCGCGACGGCCCGCAGGCTCGCCTCGGTGTTCAAGATCCACCGGGTGACGAACGGCATCGAGGCCTCGCTGGTGCTGCTGGCGGCGGCCGTGGTGGACGCGGGGCTCGGCAACCTGGACGCAACGCGGTGGACGCTCGCGGGCATCACGGTGATCACCTGGGGCATGGTGGTCGCGCACCTGGCGTCGATCCTGTCCTCCTCGCGACTGCGCTGAGCGCGCGGGCAGGCGGGCCGGCAGGCAGGCAGGCGGACGGACGGACGGACGGACCGCCGGAATCGGCAACGCGCCCTGCACGGGAAGTCGACTCTGCCGACTTCCCGTGCAGGGCGCGCCACGTCGCCGGGAGGCTCAGCGGCCGGAGCGGCTCGCCGCCCCGGCGGCGGGCCCGGCGGAGGACGCGGCGGAGGACGCGGCGGAGGAGGCAGCCGAGCCGGCCCGGCCGGTGGCGGTGGTGGCGGTACGGACGGAACGCTTCAAGGCCATGTGCATGACAGGATTCCTTTCCGGAGGGAGGGACCGAGGAGAAGGGGCCGAGGAGACGGAAGTCGCGCCGCGGCCGGTCAGCTCAGCGGCTTGCCGGGGCACCAGGCGTCGCCCCAGGCCGTCGTCGCGACGCAGCTGTGGCCGCCCTGCCCGTAGCTCGCACCCGAGCCCGTCGGCGTCGCATCGTCGAACACGGAGGCACCGGCCGGGGACACCCCGCCCAACCAGGCGGCGGCGCCCAGCGCGACCACGGCCAGAGTCCGCGTCACGATTCCTCGCATGCCGACAACTCCCATCACCTCGGGGACAGTTCCACACGTTCCGGGCCTCTGCGCGGTTCCCGCCGCAGCGCCCGGCCCGTGCTCGCCACCCTGCCAGGCGGCGGATGGCCACGGCATCCCCCGCAAGGGATCATGAGCCTGCCTGGCAGCTTTAGGAGGCATGCGATGGACCCCGAGACCGGCCCCCAACCGACCGTCGACGTACCCGCACTCGACAGCACCGCCGTCACCCTCTACCGCTGGACGGTGGTGAACGGGCAGCTCACCCCGGCGACCCTGGCACAGGCGGCATCGGAGACCGACCTGAGCCCGGCGGAGTGCGAGGCGGCCGTCCGGCAACTCACCGGGGCCTGCCTCTTCCAGGAGCTGCGCTCACCCGACGGCCCCGCGGGCGAGGCGCCCTCGGGCGGGGCCCCCTCGGGCGAGGCGCCCGCCTGCGGCGGCCCGATCGCCTGGCGGCCCGTCAGCCCCCAGGCCGCGACAGCGCAGCTGCTCTCCGCCCGTGACACCGCCCTGCGCGCCCGGGAGGAGGCCCTGCGCGAGCAGCGGCGGCTCGTCCAGCAGCAGCGCGACGGCCTCGCGGCGCTGGTGCCCGTCTACCTCCAGGCCCGCCAACACGCCTTTCCGCAGGGCACCATCGACCGACTGCCGGACAAGTTCGCGGTGCGCTCGATGCTCGCCGACGTGATCGACTCCTGCCGCAGCGAGGTGCTGGTCTCCAAGCACGGCGGCGCGTTCTCCCCCGCCGCACTGCGCGAGGCCCTGCCGCGCGACCTGGAGCTGCTCGACCGGGGCGTCCGGATGCGGAGCCTCTACCAGCACGCGACCCGCTTCGACCAGCCCACCCGGGTGCACGCGGAGCAGCTCATCGAGGCCGGCGCGGAGATCCGGACGCTGCCGGAGGTGCTGCCGCAGCTGATCATCGTCGACGGCACGCTGGCCCTGCTGCCCGCCAGCTCCGGCGGCGCGCTGATCATCCGGGAGCCCGACCTGATCAGCTACCTGCTGTCGGTCTTCGAGCGGGACTGGGAGAACGCGACCCCGTTCGCCAGCGGCCCGCAGGCCGCGCACGACGTCACCAAGACGATGAAGCAGAGCATCCTGGTGCTGCTCGCGAAGGGCCTCAAGGACGAGTCCATCGCCCGCCGCCTCGGCATCTCCCTGCGCACCTGCCGCCGCCACGTCTCGGACCTGCTGGACAGCCTCGGCGCCCACAGCCGCTTCGAGGCCGGCGTGGTCGCGGAGCGACTGGGCCTGACCTCGCACCCGGCGCCCGCCTCCCCCACCGCCGGGACCGACGAGCCCGCACCTGGGACGCCCGTACCTGGGGCTCCCGCACCGGAGACGCCCGCACCTGGGACTCCCGGCCCGACCGAGCCCGCACCGACGGCGGCCTGCCCCGCCTGCGACGGACCGCTGCCGGCGCCCGCCCCCTCCCCCGACGGCCGGCACCCGGGCGGCCGACCGCCCCGCTACTGCTCGCCCCGCTGCCGCTCCCGCGCCTACCGGACCCGTCGGCGGGAACAGGCGGACGCGTCACCTGAGCAGCGGGCCGCCGGCGTCACGTAACCCGGCAACGGCGTGACGTAACCCGGGCGTGGGCGGCGGGATCGCAGGCGTGGACGGGATCGCGGGCGTCCGACTGGAGGGTGTTCGACGCCGAGCGGGCGACCGGCACCGTGCGGGAGGTGCTCGGTCGTCCGCCGCGCGACGACCGCAGCCGGGTGCGGACGACGCGCGGCGGACGGCCGGCGGGCCCGCCTCAGTAGCGGACGGCCTTGACCACCACCGGGATCAGGGTCATGTCGGCCGGCTGCCGGCTGAAGGCGACGGGCTGGGCCTTGCCGTTCGCGGGGACGTTCTCGGCTCCGACGATGGCGCTGTCCACGGCCTTGCCACTGGCGTCGGTGAAGTCGACCTGGACCGCGTAGGAGGCGGCGTTGGGCCCCGGGTTCTGGATCGTGACGACCACGGCGTGCAGGCCCCCGGTGTTCTGCCGCGGGACTCCGGTGATGGTGATGTCGCCCTGCGCGTTGCCGCCGTCCGTCACCCCGCTGAGCACCGAGGCGGCCTTCTCCTGGGTCGCCGACTGCTGGGCCGACACGGACGCCCCGAAGGCGGACGCCCTCGCGGAGAGCGAGGCGGCGGCCTCGGAGGCGGCCGCCGAGGCCGAGGCGGCCCCAGCCGACGCCGAGGCCAGCAGCGACTCCGCGGCGGAGGCGATGGCGGAGTGCGGCTCGCCGGAGAAGGCGCTCGCGTTGGACGGGGTGGCCGTCGGCGAGCCGGCCGTCGTGCCTGACGGGCTGCTGCCGCAGGCCGCGAGCACGACGGCGCCGGACGCGGCCACGATCAGCGCGACCGTGCGCTGCGGTGTCCAGCTCCGGCCCGCTCGCCCGTCACCGCCCGCGCGACGGCCGGGCGGCGGACGGTGGCCGGTTCGGCCGGGGCTGGGGGGACTGTGGAGTTCACGCACCGAGGATCCCTCTCCTGGTCGGTGTTCGGCGGCCGAGGGGCCCGTACGTCCCCATGCTTGGCAACATCCCGCTCCACAGCGACAGCTCCTGACCCGTCCGAGTGGGCCGCCCGCGCGGAGGCGGCCCGACCGAGGCCGTCCGAGACCCGGCCGGGCCCGGACAGGCCCCCGAGGGCGGGGCTCAGGCGGTGGCCGGCTTCCCCACGTCGGTGCCCACCACGTCGGTGCCCACCACGTCGGTGCCCACCGCATCGGCGCCCACCGCCTCCTGGGCGGGGACGGCGCGCAGCCGCGGCCCCGGCGGCGCGGGGATGACGGCGGCGACGGCGGCCGCGATCAGCGCGACGGCGCAGCCGATCACCAGGCCGACCCGGAAGCCGCCCTCCGAGGGCAGGGTGTGCCCGCCGAGGGTGACGGTCAGCTGCGAGAGCACCACGCCCATCACGGCGGCGGACACCGAGGTGCCCAGCGAGCGCATCAGGGTGTTGAAGCTGTTCGCCGAGGCCGTCGCGGTGAGCGGCACCGCGCTCATGATCAGCGCGGGCATCGCGCCGTAGGCCAGGCCCACACCGCTGTTGCAGACGATCGTCACGACCAGCACGCCCCAGGTGGAGCCCATCAGCGGCAGCGCCAGCCCGTACCCCACGGCCATCGTCAGCGCCCCGGCGACCAGGGTGAACTTGGGTCCGCGGGCGGCCGACAGCTTGCCGCCGAGCGGGGAGACGACCATCATCATCAGCCCGCCGGGTGCCATCCACAGGCCCATCGCCAGCATCGACTGCCCCAGCCCGTAGCCGGTGGCCTTCGGCAGCTGGAGCAGCTGCGGGATGATCAGCGCCTGGGCGTACATGCCGAAGCCGACCAGCACGGAGGCGGCGTTGGTCAGCAGCACCCGCGGGCGCGCGGTGACCCGCAGGTCGACCAGCGGCTCGGTCACGCGCAGCTCCCAGCGGGCCCAGAGCATCAGGATCACGGCGGAGGCGGTGAACAGGCCGAGGGTGCGGGTGCTGCCCCAGCCCCAGTCGCCGCCCTTGGAGACGGGCAGCAGCAGGCAGACCAGGCCGACGCTCAGGCCGATCGCGCCGACGAAGTCGAACCGACGGCCGACGGAGCGGCCACCGGCGGCTCGGCCGTCCGCGGCTCGGCCGTCCGCGGTGGGCGAGGCCGCCGGGGCCGGGATGACGGTCCAGAGCATGCCGATGATGACGACGGTCAGCACGGCGGTGCCCCAGAACAGCACGCGCCAGCTGGCGTAGTCGGCGACGCCGGCCGCGATCGGCAGGCCGAGGCCGCCGCCGATCCCCATGGAGGCGCTGACCAGCGCGATCGCCGAGCCGAGCCGCTCGGGCGGCAGGACGTCACGCAGCAGGCTGATGCCGATCGGCACCAGGCCCATGCCCATGCCCTGCAGCGCCCGGCCGGTGATCATCGGCAGCACGGAGTCGGCCACCGCGCACAGCACCGAGCCGAGCAGCAGCGGGACGCAGGAGGCGACGAGCATCGTCCGCTTGCCCAGCAGGTCGCCGAGGCGGCCGCTGATCGGGACGAAGACGGCGGCGGAGAGCAGGGTCGCGGTGATGACCCAGGAGGCGTTGGACGCGGTGGTGTGCAGGAGTTGCGGGAGTTCGCTGATCAGCGGGGTGACCAGGGTCTGCATGATCGCGGCGACGGTGCCGGTGAAGGCGAGCGTCGCCACGATCGGACCGGTGCGGGCGGTGGGGGCGGGGCCGTTGATGACGGGCCTCCTCGGGCATTCGGGGGATGCAGGTGTGTGCAGTTCGCACACCATGTGCAGATAGCACAGTCTGCTCAGGCTACACATGATGTGCGCCGTGCACATCGTGTGAGATGCGCACATCTCTGGCATACTGGACGCGATCGACGAAGAACCCGCAGGTCAACGCGGTGATGAAGGGACTTCGACATGGCCGGCCCCACACACGAGGTAGCCCTCGAATTCCTGGTGTTCGCCCGGCACCGCGACCTCAACCAGGTCGACGACCGCCGCCCCGAGGGCAGCCAGCTCGAACGCAGCGCCTACATCCTGCTCAGCCGCGTCGCGGCCCAGGGCCCCATGTCGATCGGGCAGCTCAGCGACGCCTTCGGGCTGGACGTCTCCACGCTCAACCGCCAGACGGCGGCGCTCACCTCCGCCGGGCTCCTCGACCGCATCCCGGACCCGGACGGCGGCATCGCCCGGAAGTTCCGCCTGACCGAGGAGGGCCGGCGCCGACTGGACGACGAGCGCGAGGCGCACGTCCGGGCGCTCGACCTGGTGATGGCGGACTGGCCGGAGGAGGACATAGCCACCTTCGCGGCGTACCTGCGCCGCTTCAACACCGGCATCGAACGGATCGACGGCCGCCCCTGGCCCCGGGGTTGAGGGTGCCGGGAGCGGCCAGGGACGCCCGGGAGCGCCGCCCAGGAGCGGTCAGGAGCGCTTGAAGACCTCGGCCGCGTCGTCGGCGACCTCGACCACGATCGAGTGCAGGCTCTCGATGCGGGAGACGATCGCCTCCCGCGGGCCCTGCCGCCAGACCTCGCTGCCGTAGAAGGCGTCCTCCTGCGCCCGGTGCTGCTCGATCGAGTCGAACGCCCGGATCAGGTACGCCTCCTCGTGCCCGTCCTCGTCCACGAGCGACGCCCCGTGGTCGACGACCCGGATGCCGGCCGCCCGCAGCAGCGGGACGGCCTCCTCGCCCATCACCCGGACGAAGTCGGCGCGCGTGCCCGGCTTGAGGCGGTAGGTGCGCAGCTCCAGTATCACGACGGCTCCTCGCGATGGTTGACGCCCGGTCATACCGGAGGCGCGTCCCCCGGCCAGGGCGGATGGAAGCCTAGACGGGAGCGCGAGGCCGCGCGTCAGGATTCGGCCCCAGCCGACTTCCCGCGCGGGGCGCCGACCCCGCGTGTCAGTGGCGGGCCGTAGCCTTCGACCCTTCCGGCCCCGGCGGGGTCGGGCCCCGGCGAACTGCTGCCGGTCGCCACGGCCACCACGGGCGAGTTCGTCTTCCCGCGGGTGCCCGAAGAGCCCTCGATGCCGTGGGGCGTGGGCGTGCTGGAGACGGACACGCTGGAGTTCGTGTCCTACGAGTCGACGTTCGGCGACTGAATACCGGCGTACCTCAGGGGCGAGGACGTCACGCACTCCCACAACTTCGCCCCGGACCGCCCGTTCTACCGGCCGCTGACCTGACGGGCTCACCTTCGACGTCCGACCGCCGGCCGGCCCCTCGCGGGGTGACCGGCGGCCGTCACGGTGGCCCGCGCGGCCGGGGCCGTCAGCCGGCCGGGGCGACTTCGGCGAGGAGGGCGGGGCCAGCCCAGCCGGGTGCCGCGCCGGGGGCGGCCGCCTCGGCCTCGCGGACGAGGGTGATCAGGCGGGCGTTGGCGGGGGCGGTGAGGCCGTGTCGCTCGGCAAGAGCGACGATCTCGCCCTGGAGCGAGTCGATCTCGGTGGGGCGTCCGCGCTGGAGGTCCTCCCACATCGAGGAGCGGGCGGTGGCGTCGATCTGCAGGCTGGCCCCGGCCAGCTCGTGGAACTGCGCGTCCGACAGTTCGAGCACCTGCGGCATCACCTCCGGTGGCACCGGGCCGAGCTGGGCCGGCTCCACCCCGGCGGCCCGGAACACCGCCAGCGCCTCCAGCTGGCAGCACGCCACGCACCGCCGGTACGCCAACTGCCCGACCTGCTCGCGCAGCGGCAGCCCGGAGAGCGCGTTGACGGCGTTGTTCAGGTTCATCAGCAGCTTCGCCGCCTGGACGGCCGGCATGTCCGACCGCAGCTCCAGCAGCAGACCGCTCTCCCCGGCCACCTCGGCGAGGGCGTCCGCGCCCTCCTCCCCCGCCAGCATCAGCGACCCGCCGCTGCCCTGGTGGAAGGCGGCGGGGCCGGTCCGCACCACGTTGTAAGGGACCATGCCGGCCAGCACCCGGTGGGACGGCAGCGCCGCCGCGAGCGCCTCGGTGTTGCGCAGTCCGTTCTGGAAGCTGACCACCACCGTGTCGGGGCCCAGGTGCGGGGCGAGGTCCCGGGCGGCGGTCTCGGTGTCGGCGGACTTCACCGTGACCAGGACGTAGTCGGCGCCGGCCACGGCCTCCGGGCCGGCGGCGGCGATCAGCTCCCGTACCTCGCGGCGGGCCTCGCCCGGGCCGGTGAGGGTCAGCCCGTCCGCGTCGATCGCCGCCATCGCGGCGGGGCGGCCGATCAGGGTGACCTCGGCGGTCGAGGCGAGCATGCCGCCGAGGTGGCAGCCGATGGACCCGGCGCCGAACACGGCGATCCGGAGCCTGCGCTGGGCGGGGGCGATGGGCACGGGGCGGCTCCAGAGCGAGAGCGAGGACGAGGACGGCCACGAAGACGAGGACGAGGACGAGGAGGGGTGCGGGGCCGGTCGGTCAGTCGAAGAGGTCGGGGTCGGAGAGGGTGATCTGGTCCCACAGCGGGCGGGCCTGGAACCAGCCGGCCAGCGAACTCCCGAGCTGGTCGCGGGTCTTCAGCGCGGTCTCCCGGTCGATCAGCTTCGGCGTGCCGGCCGCCATCGCGAGCAGCTGCGCCTGGCAGGAGCGCTCCATGGTGATGAACCACCAGACCGCCTCGGCCACCGTTCCGCCGACCGTCAGCAGGCCGTGGTTCTGCAGGATCACGGCCTTGTGGTCGGCCAGCGCGGCGGCGACCCGCTTGCCCTCCTCGGCCTCGGTCACCACGCCCCGGTAGTCGCTGTACAGCCCGTGGTCCTCGAAGAAGGCGCAGGCGTCCTGGGTGATCGGGTCGAGCAGGATGCCGAGGCTGGAGAAGGCCTTGCCGTACAGCGAGTGGGAGTGCGCGGCGGCGACGGCGTCCGGGCGGGCCGCGTGCACCTGGGAGTGGATCGCGAACGCGGCCCGGTTCACGGGCCGGGTGCCGTGCAGCAGAGCGCCGTCGTGGTCGACCAGGACCAGGTCGGAGGCCTTGATCTGGTTGAAGCTCATGCCGAACGGGTTCACCCAGAACCAGTTCGGGTTCTCCGGGTCGCGGACGGTGATGTGCCCGGCGACGCCCTCGGAGAAGCCGAACCGTCCGAACAGGCGGAAGCCCGCGGCCAGTTGCTCCTTCCGGTACTGGCGTTCCTCCTCGACGGTGTCGAAGACCGGCGGCAGCGGCAGGACCACCCCTTCCGGGGCCGGACCCACGACGCCGGTCGCCGCGTACGGGTCGGCGGGCTGCTGCGGTGCGGACATGGCGACTCCCGGGGCTGCGGCGGTGGGGCAGAGGGTGGATCAAGCCAAAGGCACGTTCGAGAGGTGCATACCTTTGGCAATGATCTCGTGACTATGATCGATCTGATCATTGATCATGGAGAGGGGCAATGATGCGTACGGCATTGGCAGCGCTGGCAGTTGGGATCGCCACCGGTGCGGCCCTGCTCGGCGGCACCTCGGTCACCACCGTCGCCGGCCAGCTGAACGAGCCCAACCAGTCGGTCGTGGTCCAGCTGAACGAGCCCAACCAGTCGGGCCATTGACCAGCCCGCTGCTTCGCGACCGACCGGGGTGAGCATCGAGCGGTACCTCGACGTCGAGGACCTGTTCGTCACGACCACTCCCGATCACTACCGGCCCACCATCTGGCACCCCCTGGCCTGGCAGCCCGGCGAGCGGCCGCACTACAAGGTCTACCTCAACCCCCAGGCGCACGGCCTGGACCGGACGCACGAGGTCATGGCGGAGGCCATGCACCGACTGGGCCTGGCGAAGGCCTGGGAGCCGGTGGGGCGGCGGTGCGAGGAACTCGCGCTGCGCGGGCACGAGATGGAGTTCTTCGCACTTGATCTGGACGGCGGAAGCGCCTCCCGGGTGAAGGTCTACTTCCGCCATCTTCCCATGACGATGGACGAGTTGGACACGGTGGCGGCGCTGTCGCACCGCCACGACCCGGTGCGGGCAGCACGGGCGCATGCCGTGATCTACGGGCGAGACGGCGGCACGGTGGACAACGAGCCGATGACCTGCCTGGCGTTCCGCGAGGGCGGGACGGGGCCCAAGGAGGCCAACGTCTACCTGCGACTGCCGGGGAACGCCCGGAGCGATGCCGAGGCGGCCGCGCGGATCGCGGAGCTGATGCGGATCGAGGGTATCGACCCGCGCCCGCACACCGAGGCGCTGAGGCAGCTGGCGGCGGGAGCCGAGGAGGGCGACACCGGCGCGCAGGAGCTGTGCAGCTACCGCACCATCGCGCCGGGGGTTCCCGCGCACATCGGGCTGTACCTGCGGTTCAACACCTATGCCGGGCCGGTGACCTGAGCGGGCCGTCACTTACCCAGCACCTGAGATCACCGATGACCTCCAGGCTCCCGATGAAGAGGATCTCGGACGTACGGCCGGAGCTCTTGGAGTACGTGGCCATGGGAACGGTTCCCTTCGGTCGCGCCGAAGTCGTCGGGGTCCGGATCGCCCGAATTCCATGCAAGCACCCTTCCGGGAGCGAGGCCATCCGAGGTCGCAGGCCCGGGTGCGGTCGGTGGCTCTACGTAGCCTCCGCCCGATGGTGGACGTCGCGGTTGCGCCTGAACTCGCGGATGAGCGCGAGGAGGTTGATCAGGGTGCTCGCCGGGCAATGCCGCGGAGTTAGGCGCTGTCCATGCTTGTCAACGTGGTCTGTTTCCATGCGTCAGCGAGCGTGTAGGTCCCGTAGGCAATCTTCTTGAGGAGGCCTTCGTTGGCCCACATGGTCATTTGGCTCGCGAAGCTCGCGTGATTTTGGATGCCCAGAGCGGTGGACGCTTCGCGGGGCCGCCAGGATCGTTCGGGCTCGGCTGCCATGAGTTGGAGGACTCGGTTTCGCAGGCCGGTGCGCGTGGACCCGCTCCCGGCGACGGCCTTGCGCTGGTTCTCGTGGCCGTCTGATGGCAGGGGCGGGGTCCGCGGAGCCGGGCGGAGCGTCACGGCGAGGCTGGTGATCGTCTTGGGTTGCCGCGGGCGGGGGTCTGCCGAGCCGTGCGCGTATCGGGTCCGTCCGATCTTGGCCGAGCGGGCACTGGTGCGCGGCCGTCTCGCCGGCAGGAGGCCGCCCAGCACCGCCAGGCCGATGGTGGCGACCAGTGCGTCGTGAGCGCCCTCTCCTGTGGTCGTGCCGACGAGGACGATCTGGTCACGTGCGGTTTCCAGGGCAATGGTGAAGCTGGCGCGGTCCGGGTCGGTGCCCGGACGCGACTCCACGGCGTCGACCATCGCGGTCCGCAGAAGTTGATAGACGATCAACTGTGCCCACAGTTCCTGTTCCAGGCCCGTCCGGTCCTGTGACCTGAGCACGCGGCCGTTCTGAAGTGTGTGTCGTAGTGCGTAGTAGGCGGACTCGATCTCCCAGCGCTCGTGGTAGAGGCGGACCAGCGTTTCGGCGGGATCACTGCGAGGATCGAGCAAGGTGGTCGCGATGCGGTAGCGCTCGCGGAGCACCTGTCCGTTGTCGGCGGTCATCGTGATCATCGCGTCGATGACGCGTACCTTGAGTCCGCCCAGTCGGGTGAGATACGAGCCGTCCGTAAGCAGGGCGAGGACGGCCGGGCGACGGTGGGCGCCGACGCGGATGACGAACTGGGCCCCGGTGGCTGCGATATCCGACAGGAAGGCGTCCCCGTCGAAGCCCCGGTCGGCAAGCACGAGCATGTCAGCGTTCACCAGCGGCAGGAGGCGCCGCGCGTAGGCGGTTTCATACTCCGCCGTTGGCCCGAACACCGCCCCGAGCAGGCCACGGGTACCGGTCTCGCAGAGCGTCATCAGCCGCAGGACCGGGTACCCGGCCAAGCCCCACTGTGTCTGGATCCTGCCGAGCCAGGTCCGATTGCGCTCAGAGTCGGGCACCTTCACCGAGGCGCATCCGTCGAAGGCCACGGTCCGCCAACGCCGGTAGCACACGCCGGGCGTGGTGGGTTGGGCGAGCGGTCCGGCAACCACCTCGAACAATGCCTTGAACGGGGCGGGGCCCATGCGCCGCCGCAGGCATCTCAAGGCCTTTTCGCTGGGGCGGGCGACGCCCAGCCCAGCGGGTCCGGCCGTCAGCTTGTCCCAGACCCGCAGATAACCCAGAGCGGGGAACAGCGACATGGCCAGCACGAAGTACACCCCGACACGAGAAGGCAGAAGTCGTCGGCGATGCTCCACGACGCGGTTCTCTTCGAGCACCGCGTCAACGAGTTCGACGGGAAGGTAGCGGGTGAGCTCGCCCAGATGACCTGGCGCAAGAACGGAATCTCTGTCTCTTGCAAGGCAATCCGGCCGGGCGATGGCAGACTGGTGAGCCAACGGGACCTCTTCAGCAAACAGATCTTGGTCGATCACTTGCTATACGGGAGGTCCCGTCCTCATGTATGCAGTCCAGGCCGGTATCACTCTCTTGACGGACCTGCGCGAACCCTAACTCCGCGGCATTGGCTCGCCGGGACGTTGCCGATGTCGACGAGGGGGCGGCCGTGGAGGTTGGCTCCACCTGGGGACGCGGAGGGCCAGAGGAGGCCGAACTCGCGGCCCTCGGTGCGGAGTTCGACGATCAGCTCGGTGACCTGGCGCGAGGTGAGGTGGAGAAGCGCCGGGTCGGCGGGGTGGATGGGGTGGTGGGCGCTCACAGAGCACCCTCCTGGTGAAGCTCGAACCAGACGGTTTTGCCGAGGTACTGGGGGTCGACGCCCCAGCGGTGGGTGAGGCCGGCGACGAGCTGGAGACCCCGGCCGGTCTCGGAGAGGAGGGAGAGGGGGCCCTTCTCCGGGGGGAGCGGACTGCGGTCGGAGACCGCGACGCGAAGGGTGTTGGCGCGGTGGTGGATCAGGATGACCGGGGAGGTCGTCTCGCCGTGGCGCCAGGCGTTGACGATGAGTTCGACCATCGCGAGTTCGGCGTCCGCGATGAGGGAGGGCGGCCAGCCGGCGCTGGCCATCCCGTCGCGGAGGGCGTCGCGGGAGAGGGTGAGGGAGGGGGAGTTGAGGTTGCGCACAGCGTCTCCCGGAGGGGGATGGGTGAGACCGGCGGATGCGTCGCCGTGAACGAACCCACTGGACATGGGTGTTCTGCGGTGCCCGAGCGGCGTTACTGACGATCCGTTCGGTGATCGGTGCATCACAGACTGTAGGGCATGAGGCAGTACATGTGCGACCACTTCTCACACATGTACCCCTAATGCGGCTGGACTCGCTGTAGCGCCCCGGTGGATGCTTGAGCACATGCCACCGATCCAAAGTGCACGCAAGCAGCGGGTTGGCATCGAGCTGAGGAAGATGCGCGATGCCTCCGGTACGACCACCACAGAGGCAGCCAAAGTCTTCGGCGTGGATCGAACGAAGATCACTCTCATCGAGCAGGGGAGCTACTCGGTGCCTCCTGAACGAGTGGTCGCGCTTGCTCACAAGTACGGAGAAGCCGACTCCGAGTACATCGAAGCGCTCGCGGCGATGGCCGGCGACAAGACCAAGGGCTGGTGGGAGGAGTACCGCGGGTCGGTCCCGCAGGGCTTCCTCGACATCTGCGAGTTCGAGCACCACGCAAAGGGGATGTACTCCTACCAGATCTGTCATCCGCCAGGCCCGATGCAATCTGAGCGCTACAGTCGCGCCATCTTCCAGGACAATCAGGTTCAGCTGACTCCGCGTGTGGTGGAGACGCGTGTCGAACAGCGGATGCTGCGATCCGAGATGTTGATGGCGAAAGGCACCCATCCATACACGGCGATCGTCCACGAGGCGGCCCTCCGAATGCAGTTCGGCGGACGCGACGTGGCTCGGGAACAACTGGATTGGATGCTGGAGTTGTCCCAGCTGCCACATGTCACGCTTCGGGTGATCAGCTTCGGGGCTGGAGGCTTCAAGGGACCTGGCCAGGCGATCTACTACGCGAACGGGCCCGTACCCAGGCTCGACACCGTCAGTTACGACTCCATGGAGGGACCGATCTTCCTCCACCGGACCGACCACCTGGAGGAGTACCGCGCGGTCGTTGAACAGATGGCTGATAGGTCTCTTTCGGTTGAGGGCTCCCGCGATCTGATCGCGAAAATCAAGAAGGAGATATAGCCGATGGAGAACCGCTCCTGGATCCGGCCCAGCGCATGCTCCAACGCAGGCAACTGCCCGGAGGTATCCATCACCTCCGACGCCGTCTACGTCCGCAGCAGCCTTCGCCCCGAGGCCATCGCCCAACTCGATGTCAGCGAGTGGCGGGACCTCGTGGCCGCCATCCGCGCCGGCGAGTTCGACGCCTGACAGCCCCGATTCGGCACACGGGCTCTGACCTGCTAATGTTCCTGATGTCGCGAGAGAGATGATCTCTCGTCAGGCGTCAGCGGTGCTACCAGAGCACGTCCTACTTTCAGTAGGAAGAGTCCGTGCAACCCGGGCCTGGCGCTCCACAGTCGGAAGGGGTCCGGCACCC